>CALGWE010000534.1:0-2410 GCA_937935915.1 uncultured Clostridia bacterium | reverse complement strand
GAGTTACCTCATATTTTAAGGTAACTTTTTTTATGAAAATAGATAGAGCTATTGAATAGTGATATCCGAAAATGGTAAAAATAAAGTAATTATTGTAAAAACTAAATTGATACTATCAAAAACTAGGTAGAAAGTGTTATAATCGATAAAGTAACGTAAAATTAAAGATGACAAGCAGGTGACTTAATGATAGAAAAAGATTTCTTACCTATTTCCCGTGAGGACATGGAAAAAAGAGGTTGGGAGCAATGTGACTTCGTTCTTGTAACAGCTGATGCATATGTAGATCATCACAGTTTCGGGACAGCGATTATCTCAAGAGTACTTGAACACGCAGGATATAAAGTAGGGATTATTGCACAACCTAACTGGAAAACAACTGAAGACTTTATGAAACTAGGACGTCCTAGACTTGCCTTCCTTGTAAATGGTGGGAACATGGATCCAATGGTTAATCACTATACAGTAAGCAAAAAGTTAAGAAAGAAAGATCTATATACTCCTAAGGGGGAAATGGGTAAGAGTCCAGACCGTTCAACAATCGTATATTGTAACAAAATCCGTGAAGCTTATAAAGATGTAGATATCGTTATTGGTGGGATCGAAGCAAGCTTACGTCGTTTTGCACACTACGATTACTGGTCAAATCAGGTACGTAAATCTATCTTAATTGATAGTGGGGCAGACCTTTTAATTTATGGTATGGGTGAAAAGCAAATTGTAAATGTAGCTAATGCCTTAAATGATGGCTTAAATGCCAAATACATTCGTTACTTAGATGGCACATGTTATGTAGCAGATAGTTTAGAAGAAGTTTATGAATATAGATTACTTCCTTCTTTCAAAGAAGTAAGTGAAGATAAAGTGAAATATGCCGAGGCTTATGCCATTCAAGAAAATGAACAAGATCACGCAAGAGGCGAAACACTTGTTCAAGAGCATAATGGAAAATATGTGGTACAAAACAAACCAGAAGTTCCATTAAATACAGCAGAGCTTGATGAAGTATATGGCTTACCATATATGAGAACATATCACCCTATCTATGAAAAAGATGGTGGTATTCCAGCAATCGAAGAAGTTCAATTTAGTTTAGTAAGTTCTAGAGGATGTTTCGGACACTGTAACTTCTGTGCCATTACAATGCACCAAGGAAGAGTTGTAACAGCTAGAAGTCAAGATTCTCTTGTAGATGAAGCTGTAGAAATTACACATATGAAAGGCTTCAAAGGTTATATTCATGACGTAGGTGGGCCAACAGCCAACTTTAGAGGGCCAGCATGTAAAAAACAATTTGAACATGGAGCATGTAAACATAAGGAATGTTTAACACCAAATCCATGTAAAGCAATGCATGTAGACCATAGTGAATATTTACAATTACTTCGTAAAGTAAGAAGCGTACCAGGCGTTAAAAAAGCCTTCATTCGTTCAGGTATTCGTTATGACTATGTTATGGCAGATAAACACAATGATGAGTTCTTCAAAGAACTGATTGAGCATCATGTAAGTGGACAGTTAAAAATTGCGCCAGAGCATATTTCAGCTAACGTACTCAAATACATGGGTAAACCATCAGGTAAAGTATTTGATGAGTTCTGTGATAAATTCTACAAAATTAACGAAAAACTTGGTAAAAAACAATATATCATTCCATACTTAATGTCAAGCCATCCAGGTAGTACATTAAAAGATGCAATTCAGCTTGCTGAATACCTAAGAGATATTCATTACCAACCAGAACAAGTACAAGATTTCTACCCAACACCAGGGACACTTTCAACAGCTATGTTCTATACAGGGTTAGATCCAAGAACAATGGAACCAGTCTATATACCAAAAACAAAACAAGAAAAAGCAATGCAACGTGCATTACTTCAATATCGTAATCCAGCCAAATATGACATCGTATATGATGCCCTTATGTTAGCTGGTAGAGAAGATCTTATTGGTTATGGTCCAAAATGCTTAATCCATCCAAAAGAAGACCGTTATAGACGCGGTAAATCATCAAATGGTAAATCAAATCACGGTAAATCTAGTCAAGGCAGAGGAAATAGTCAAAGCAAAGCAAGTGGTAAAGGGCCTAAAGCAAAGTCAAATAGCGGTAAAGCACCATTAGCTAAAGGAAAATACCAAGGTAGTGTAAAACAATCCAATACACGTTCAAAATCAGCTAAAAAAAGATAAAAAGTGTTAATTTTTGATACTCTAAGCTTGATAAGTAAAGAAACGGTGTGAACTCGTAGCGCGATAAAACGTGCGCTACTCAAACAACACACCTAAAAACTCTTTACTTATCTTCTCTAAGAGTATCAACAAATTCTTCCGAAAGGTAGACTCTCACTCCCCACGCACCTCAGCTTCTTTCATGCCTCTTTTTATCTTTCTTTAATGGTTCCATCGGGCT
>CALGWE010000533.1:0-4237 GCA_937935915.1 uncultured Clostridia bacterium | reverse complement strand
GCAGTAATGCTGGAAATAATGCAACTATAAAAGAGGAAACAAACAATACAGTAATAGAAGAATCTAAGCAGTCTCAAACTTCTGTGGAAAATAGCAATGAAGTATCACAAGAACCTTATGTTTATGATGCAGGCTATACAGATTTAATTCATGGAGGTTTCGTACAAGCTGTGCAAGGTGTGATGGAGACCATGTATAGTAGAATTAATTACAGTAGTATGGGGATTGCCGTAGAAGATTTAACCATGATGGATGAAACGCAAATGCTAGAAGTAGAAGAAATGGCAACAAGTTTAAATCCTATTCGCGATGAAAAAATATTAAAGGTTGTAAAGGCAACACGTAATTTATTCGATAAGACCAATGCACTTTTGGAAGCAAAGACTTATGAGAAATTAAGTAGTTTAAATGATGAGGGTCAAGCGATATATGACCAGTATTATGAATGGTTAATAGAAGCTGCTGGAAATCACCATCATGATGAAGAGTAATTAGGCATTAAAAACATTTAAGATTAATTTAAGCTATAGTGTGTATATTAGAAAGAAATATATAAACTAAGGAAGAGGTAGGCTGTGATGAAAAAGGGAAAAATCATAAGCATCTTCGTAATTGTAATAATAGGAATAAGTATTTTATATTATGGATGTACAGCATTTTCTGTAAATGAAACGGTGCAAATGGATGGACATAGTGTAGAACAATTACTTAATCAGTATTATGACTTAAATAGTGAAGCATTAAAAAATGTAGAAACAACTTTGAATCAGTTAGATGGGCTTATTGAAGAAAGTTTTAATGAAGCAATTTCTAAAAGATCAATAAGCTTAAATACGGCTAAAAAACGTATAGCACATATGCAGCGTGTAAGCTTTTTAGCCTTAGAACTTATGAAGGCTTATGAGGAATCTGAAGGGGTAAATTTTACAAAGCAGCAGGCAGAAGACCTTATGATTGCAGCATATTTACATGATATTCGTAAATATGCTGATGGCAATCATGCCAAACAAGGTGCAAACTATGTTTTAGAAAATCTGCAAGGCTATATAAATATAAATGAGTTAAGATTAGAACGCATCAGTCAGCTTATTAAATATCATAGTAATTCATTAAGTGAAAAGCAAATGGCTAAATTAGGCGAGGATGCCATATTAGCACAGCTCTTACAGGATGCAGACACGGTAGATAAGATTATAAATCAGAATGAAGATAAAGATTTGGTCAAAACACTTAATTTACAAAGCTCAATTGATGTAGTGGCAGCTTATCAAGGTAAATAAAACATTATAAATCTTTAACGAGGACATATCTTCTAAGTCCGCCATATTTTAGCTTATCCTTGCGGACTTCATACCCTAAGCTTAAGAAGTTATTAACGCTAAAAGGATTATAAGGTGAAGCAGTGGCACAAAGCATAGTGATACCTGTTTGCTTTGCAATTTCTTCAATAAATTTGCACATGATATATTGAATTTTATTGCCTCTATAATCAGATTTTACAAGTACTGTATCCACTTGTCCTACAGTAAGAAGTTTTTCCTCAGGTAGATTTAAATCATAGCCATAATTAGAAGAATCAAGTCCAGGTTTAACATAAACCATTAAAGAGATCAGTTCATTTTCTGGGGTAAAGTAACCAAAGAGAACTTGATGGTTTTGAATATGATGTATAATTTCATCCCTGGTAGAAGCAAAATAAATTTGAGAGTCCTCAATTAAATCAATAATTTCTGTTTGTAAGGACATAATCTGATCTACATGCTCAAGGGTTAATGTTTTTAGAGTAAGAGGAACAATTGTACCATCTTTTTTCTTGGCATTTAACGTATGTTTCATTAGCTACCTCCATATTTATAAAGTATAAATGAATAGTTTATTATAGATAATATGAGTATTATAACGGATTGAGCGTATATAAAAAAGCTGCTAGACAATTAATTAATTGAACTAGCAGCTTTTTTGGATGGCTCTTTAGCTAAATTAGATTTTTTATCAATCATTAAATTAAGTGTAAATCCTAATAACACAAATAATCCACCGATGACTTGACCTATAGAAAATTGATTTGCCATAATGCTATCAATGATAATACCAGCAAAAAGTTGACCTACAAAAAGTAAGAGTGTCAAATAAAAAGTAGATATTTTAGGCGCTACAGCATTTTGAATAAATACAACAAATACACTGATTAATCCCCCAGTATAAATCCATACGTTTGTAGAAATTCCTGCAATAGGAAGTTCATTACGTCCTAAAAGCC
Organism: uncultured Clostridia bacterium; assembly: GCA_937935915.1. Classification (GTDB taxonomy): domain Bacteria; phylum Bacillota; class Clostridia; order Lachnospirales; family Cellulosilyticaceae; genus Cellulosilyticum. The sequence continues at coordinate 1,977 of CALGWE010000533.1, read as the reverse complement.
CAAGTACAATGATTGAAAGTAAAAGTCCAACGACATAATTATAAAAAGTACTTGTTAAAGCACTTGTTTTTTCAGCTAATTTCGCATTGGCTACACGAGCTGTAACAAGTGTAAAACCTGATAATAGCGATACAATAATTGCAACTAACATAAAAACCTCCTATGATAAAATCATAACTATAATACCAATTAAAACAAATCCAAGCCCAATGAGTTTCTTCTTATTAAAACGTTCAGTAGGCATACCAAGTAGTCCAAAGTGGTCAATGACGATAGAAGTTATACTTTGTCCAAGTAAACTTAAAGCAAGTATTGCTGAAATGCTAAGACTACCAATGGCAATATTATTAAATACAGTTGTACCTACGCCTATGGCACCCCCTAAGAAGTAAAAAAGTGGTAGGCGCTGCTTAGGTAAAAAAGATTCACCTTTTATTTTTAAATATATTGTAATAAAAATCAGACCTACAAAATGAATAATTACAGTTGCCATATAAGTACCGTAAAAATCTGTAAGCCCTCCATTAATTGAAATCATACTAGCGACTAAAGAGCCACAAATAACTGCAAGCAAATAATACATAAACCCTCCTAAAAAATACTTGTAAAAATATAAAAGAAGGAGCTAAGTATGGTGGTTCTTAGTTCCTTCTTTATTTGGTGGTTGGTTTTATAAGAGTCAAGTCGAATATGGTTGGTGGTTAGACGACTTAACTAATAGAATATTTATGAATAACAGCAAAATTGCTGTATGTGACATTGTTAAAAAGCTCTAGTAATGACATAATATTACTAGAAGCTCGTCACCCGAGTAATAGAATAGTATAAAATGGGATTCAACAAATATGACATATGTCATGTTGTTGGAAAAAATATTAAAATTATTATAGAAAGTTAAACTAAGATGACACAGACAAATGAAAAAGAGATCATTATAGAAAAAGGAAAAGAAATAGAAGGCTTGCCACAATTCGCATTAGAGAATGCAAAATATATATGTTTTAAAAAAGGAGAATATCTTTGTAAAGAAGATGAAAAGATGAAATATCTCCTATTTTTAATTTCAGGTAAGGCCAAAGTAAGTATTACAGCTTCTAATGGGAGAAGTTTGCTTTTAAATTTCTTTCATAAGGGGCAAATTGTAGGAGATGTAGAAATGATGCTACATGAGAGTGTAAGTACAGCCAATGTAATTGCTATTACGCCAATGGAGTGTATAGGTTTATCAGTAGACTATTGTAAAAAAGTTTTAAGTACGAATATAGACTTTATGAATTTTATTGCCCAAAGGTTAGCGCAGAAGCTAGACCATAGTGCAAGGTCTAGTGCGATGAATATACTTTATAGCCTTGAAAATCGTTTATGTGCTTATATTGTATCAACTCATGAAAATGGAGAGTTTCAAGAAAATCTTACAGAGCTGGCAGAATTATTAGGGACAAGTTACCGTCATTTACTAAGAACTATGCAACAGTTATGTGAAGAAGGGATTATAGAACGTTGTTCTAGAACGAAGTATAGAATTATAGATTCAATAAGTTTGAAAGAAAGAGCCGAAGATTGTTTCTAGGAAAAATAAGTATGAATTTTGAGATAATTCACATTGAAAAGTTTGATGGGACATATTATATTAAAGATAAATTTTAAGGTTAAATGGGGGGAGTAAATTGAAAGAACAGGTAGTAGATAAAAATAGTTTAAAGACCAAGATTGTAAACCCAAGATTAGTATATAGCACTATGCTTATAATTTTTTTTGTTGGTAATATAGGAGCAGCCTTTAGACAGGATGGATTACTTTTTTTTAAAAGTCTAAGTACAGTACTTTATGGTGTAGCAATACTTATTTTATTAGTGCCTTTAATTAGAATACAAATTATAGATAGAAAGTATAGAAATATACAACCATTAATGAAGATAACAATTGCAGGCATTACAGCAGTAAAAAGATTTAGGAATGGTTTAAAGGCTGCTTTTG
>CALGWE010000532.1:0-4232 GCA_937935915.1 uncultured Clostridia bacterium | reverse complement strand
CTTGGCATTGTGCCAATAATTCTCTAACTTCTTCATACTGTCCCTTTTTTATGAACTTCTTTATTTGATTATGCACTTCTTGCATAGTTTTTAATAACTCTAATATATTCTCCTTATGATACTTCCTCATAAACTTCTCCCTTCTTATTTATATTTTAATATATTTTTATTTTCAAATCATTATTTATCTTATAATATTATTTACATTTTTATATTTTGAATCAATATGTTTATATTTTTCGATTTGTGCTTACATATATATATCGACTTTTTTTTCAGAATATATATTAAAAATTACAATTATTTTATAACAAAAAAATAACTTACTAATATTAGATGAAAAACATCTGTATAGTAAGTTATTTTTTTATAAGAAGCTTATATTTAAAAAGGTATAAGCCTACTTATTTTTATAGTATTTATTTATAAATTCTTCAATTGGTAAATAGAAGTCATCATATCTTTCTCTTATTTCTTCATCTGACCAATCCCACCATTTGATTTCATTTAATGCTTTGATTTGTTCTTCTGTATATCTGTACTTAATAATGCGAGCTGGTGCTCCCACAACAACTGCATAATCTGGTACATCCTTTGTTATAATGGCACCTGCACCAGCTATTACACCATTGCCTATATTCGCACCGTTAGTAATCACAACATTTCTTCCAAGCCATACGTCATGCCCAATCTTACTACGTTTTTCTGTTTCAAAAACATCTTTAGGTTGAACACCTTTGAAGAACCAACGATTATTTCTGAAATTATCATAACCGATTTTAACGCCACCCCATGTTTGACCTGCATAAATCATAGGATGTGTTGTAATACAATCCATTGGATGATTCGGTACAGCTTCTGTTCCTATAGCGAAGCCACAAAAGTTTCCTATGCTCTCTATAAAAGCATGATTTCTACATATTGGGCCATAACTATATCTCCCAATCTTCGTTTTCCATCCACCTATTTTCATAGATGAAAACTCTATTATTTGATCTTCTGAAATATATTGCATTACAGATTTTTTAAGTGTTTCATATATATTGGCATTTGTAGTTGTTAAGATTAACATATATTCACTACAATCTATTTCTTTGAGATAATCTAATGGCTTAATGTTAGGATTATATTTACTTAAATGGTTATCTAAGATGTATTCTACTTCCACACCATATGATTCACTTAAAGTATCTTTCACCCTTTTGCCTACATCTCCAAAAGGGAAAATAATAAACTTACGTTTTCCTGCATCTAACTGCTGTTCTATGCATTCCTTGATGTCTTCTCTTAATGTCATATCTTATTACCCTCGTCCTTAAATCTCTAGTTGCACGCTTTCATAGGTCTTGGAAAATCTTGATCAGCATCACCTTTAAAGATACATATATTTTCATGCTCAGTAGTAATAATAGAGAGCTCTACATTTGTTTGTTCATATGGTTCAAAATAGCATGGGATAATATTGGTGTCTTTAGCTTCTCTTCTCGCGAATCCTGCTTCTTTCATGATTTCTTCTGCTACACCATATTCATAGTCATAAGTATCCATTAATTTTTGAATGCTCATTGATAAATATCTTATTTCTTCAACATCACCTATATAATCTACCACTCTTAGGATCTTTACATTGTTTTGCTCAATTTCTCTTACAATCATAATAGAATTACATGTGTCCTCATTTGAACAAACACCATAGATTTGATACTTATACATAGGGTGATTAAAGTAGCGATTCTCAATAAACCATTCATCTTTATACGGCTTTTTATCCCTATATTTTGTAGCATCAAATGGAAGTATTTCTTTATGATTTACTACAGCTACTTGATAGTTTTCTTTATCTGCTAATCTATAATAATGTTTTAGCCAATCTACATGCCATCCTAAGTATTTTACAAGTGGTAATGCTTTTGCTTTCGTGCCACAACCTATACATACTCTTGTACCACTATACTTAGCCAAATAATCTAATAACTCTAATCCTAACATTGGCCTGTCACTACTTATAGTTTTCCAAACAGCAGTTCCTATATCAAACTGTTCTTCCTGGCTATATTGAATAAAGCCTAATAAACCTACAATCTCTTTGCTGCCTTCTTCTTGTGCCATGACAAAGTTTAATCTCTCTCCCTGTAAATGATGATATTTCATCATTTCTGGATAGACGCTATAAAGCGGATTGCCATCCCAATGCTTACTAATAAAATTATATACGTTATCAAAATCACTTTTTTCAGCTATTCTAATATTGATATTATTCATTTTAATTACCTACTTATTTTCTTAAGTGTATATGCTACTGTAACTGTTCTACCTTTTTTAATAGCCTTTTCTAATGGCATATTATTAGTCGTTACTGCTATATAGTCTGTCACTTCTAAATGCGCCTCATTAAATAACGCTTCTACTTCATCTAGATTTCTAAATAAATAAAGATGATCTGGCTGTGGTGCATTAATAGCTGTTGTAATGTAGATATACGCATGATTACTTGCTACACTATAGATTTTCTTTAAGAACTGTAATGGTTCTTCTACATGTTCTAATACTTCTCCCATAACAATGACATCAAATTTCTCATCATCACTGTATTCAAAGAAATCCTTATTAATCACCTGATAATTCTTTTTGCTATCTGGCATAGAATGGGCAATAAAAGCCTTAGTCATCTCTACACTCGTATCTGAAATATCTACACCTATGTACTCATCTAAATCTGTGAATTCTAAAGCATGTACAAAGTGTTCACCATGTCCCGGTCCGATTTCAAGATATCTTCCTCTTGAAGGAATATCCTTAAGCTTTTCTATGAAAAATCGCATCATGTCTCTATGTAAATTCCATACATATGTAGATACACCAAGCCCCAGCATATAGCTTGTCATATATACTCCATCTTCATATAAATATTTCATCTCCGATAAAGCTTTATGTCTATAGCATTTGTTTTGTAAAAAGTATTTTTGTTCTTCCATCAATACTTCTACCCATTTTAAATAAGCATCACCTATTTCTTCTACCGTATGTTTTTGTGTATAGAAACGTAATAATTTATCTAACTTATTCTTCTCATAATCATTGATTTCTTTCATTGACTCAAGCAGGTATTTTTCTTGAAACGGATTTTTTATAGCTACATAGTCTAAAAACTCTTTAATCATTTTAGTAACTCCTAAGCAAGCTTATTTTCAATAACGTTAACAATATTTCCCAATGTATTAAGTGTTACTACTTCTCCCATATCAATTTTAATTCCAAAGCTTTGCTCAAGTTGTAAAACAATATTAATATGTTCAATGCTATCCCACTCTTCTAAATCTGCACTTGATGTTTCTTCTGTTAAAATGATTTCTTCGTCATCAAATACCTCTCTAAAAATTTCTTGTACTTTTAACATAATCTCTTCTCTAGTCATTTATAACTACCTCCATTACCTTTTCATTATATTTATAGTCTTTAATATCTAATTCATAGATGCACTGAGTGTCATCTTCTGAGATTTTATAAAAGCCTAAGCTCATATAAAAATCTTTTAAAAGTTTATTTTTCTTCGTAGGTATATATATACCTCTTAACTTCCCAATATTTCTAGCTTTGCAATGCTCTACTAATTGTTCAAACATGACATATTCTAATCCTCGTTTAAATACTCTACAACTCATTACCCATAAATCTATAGCCGCCACATCTTCATCTTGTGCCATCATAATGATACTAACCAAACCATTATCACCAAATTTATCTGATAGACTACCTGTGAGTATGAGTTTTTGAGGGTCATCCATATACGCTCTAACTTCATTTTCTGTATAGCGATAACCTGTAAAATTAAACTGATTTGTCTTATTAATAAGTTGTACAGTTCTTCCTAAGTTATTTGCATTCACCTTCTCTATGAGACATTTCATCTCTAAAGATTTTAAATAACTGGTGTAATCACTAAACTTATTGATTTGTTCTTGGCGTTTTATATTTTGCTTATAATATAAACTTCTATTTAAATCATCACGATTAAGATGGGGCATTTCAAAATACCCATTTCGATCTATAATCGTTATGTATTCTTCTACCTTTTCTATATCTGGCACTTCAATGCCTTCTATGCCAGCTTGTACAATTTCTCTTTCTACTGGATTGTCATCAATAAATACAACATGTTCTCCACTTATATTGATCTCACTAATGATTTCACCTACATTTTTAGCTTTATCTTCCCAATTAGCTTTAAAACA
>CALGWE010000531.1:0-9157 GCA_937935915.1 uncultured Clostridia bacterium | reverse complement strand
TTGTTTAGTTAACAAACTCGTTTATAAAGTATTCATGAACTCTATTATCTTCTGTAAGTTCTGGATGGAATGAAGTCGCTAACATGTTAGCTTGCCTGCATGCCACTATTTTATCTTCTTGCTTTAATAATATCTCTACATCTTTTCTTGCTTCTATAATATAGGGTGCTCTTATAAAAACTAGAGGCATTCCTTTTATCCCCATCTTTTCTATATCGGATTCTACCTGAAAACTTCCCAATTGCCTACCATATGCATTTCTCTTCACACTTACATCCATTGTTCCCAAATGGTACATTGGCTCATCTTCAATATTCTTTGCTAATAAAATCATCCCTGCACATGTTCCCCATGTAGGCAAACCTTCTTTAATCTTATTCTTTAATGGTTCTAGCATATTAAAACTTCTTAATAGCCTACTTAAAGTAGTGCTCTCTCCTCCAGGAATAATAAGACCATCTATCTTTTCAAGTTCTTCTATATACTTAACTTCTACAGGTTTTACACCTTTTATGCCACTTAACATTTTTAGATGTTCTTCTACACCACCTTGTAATCCTAAAACACCTATTGTTTTCATCTTACCACCCTCTTGTAGCGTAAAGTTGTTTTTCATCTAGCTGACGAATATCTATAGATGTCATTGCTTCTCCTATCCCTGCTGATACTTCTGCTAATACCTTTGGATCATTATAATATGTTGTAGCTTTTACAATAGCCTTTGCTCTTGCTTCTGGATTTGATGATTTAAATATACCAGAACCTACAAATACACCATCAGCTCCTAATTGCATCATAAGTGCCGCATCTGCTGGTGTTGCTATTCCTCCTGCTGCAAAATTCACTACTGGCAATTTACCATTTTCTTTTACATAACAAACAAGTTCATAAGGTGCTCCTAATTCTTTAGCTATTGTCATAAGTTCTTCATTTGTTGCACCCACTACTTTTGCAATTTCTTTATTCATTGTACGCATATGTCTTACAGCCTCTACAACATTTCCAGTACCAGCTTCTCCTTTTGTACGAATCATAGCTGCACCTTCTCCTATACGTCTTAACGCTTCTCCTAAATTACGTGCGCCACATACATATGGCACCTTAAAATCATGTTTATTAATATGATAATCTTCATCTGCTGGTGTTAATACTTCACTCTCATCAATATAATCAATTTCTAATGCTTCTAAAATTTGTGCTTCTACAAAATGTCCTATACGTACTTTAGCCATTACTGGAATACTTACTGCTTCTTGAATCTCTCTAATCATTTTAGGATCTGACATTCTTGCTACTCCACCTTGTTTACGTATATCCGAAGGCACTCTCTCCAGTGCCATAACTGCTACAGCTCCTGCTTTTTCTGCTATTATAGCCTCATTAGGATTAACTACATCCATAATGACGCCACCTTTTAACATTTGCGCTAGATTTTTATTTAATTGTAATCTCTCATTCATCAAATATGCTCCTCATATTTGTACCGGTACAATTCATCTATTTTTCCTAGAAATTACTCATATACTAACATGCTAAATTATAAAAATAAACAGTTTCAAGTTAACTTTCTCTTTACTTAAGCTTTGCACCCATACACTTAAATTGTATCGATATAAAATAAAAGGCTATCTGCCAAATATACAGATAGCTCTCAAATACTTTTTATCAATTTATTTATTAAAACATTCGCTGAAATGCTAATAACACTAGGTTATTTTCATAAAGCCATTTAAATAATACACTTCCCTCTATAACTGCTTCTATACCTTCACTACTAGGAATTGCTATAATACATGGTACAACTAATGCAATTACCCAAAAAGTAAGCAGCCCTTTCATAAGTCCTATTATAAAACCACCCATCTTATTAAAGCTTGAAATAACAGGTAACTTAGCAACAAATCTCCCAACAACACGTACACTTCCAACTAAAATTACTTTTAAAATAATCCAAGTAATAAGTAATGCTAACATTGCCATAATAATATTTGTTATTGAAATACTGACATAATCTACTATATTACTAGCGCCTAAAGCTTTATATACTTCTATATTATTATTCTTCACCAATGTTTCACTCATAAAATCTGGTAACCAAGTAAGATTCTGCACAATAGCATTTCCTTGTGATTGTACTCCCATACCAAATTGAATAGCACCCACTTTATCTCTTACCCATTCATTAATATATGTATATAAAGGTGTAAGTTTTAAAATTATATTAATTACTGGATAGACAATAAAAGATAATACAAGTGCACCCAGTGAACCTAATAAAGTAACAACCTCATCTATTAGCCCTCTATGCATACCTATAAATGCAAATATAAGTAATACCCCTAGAATAATTAAATCTAACATTTAATTCACCATCCTTTTTGGTGTTAATAATATTACTTTTTCCTTACTTACCGCAATACCTTTTCTTATCTCTGATAAATAAAACACTTTATTTACATCTATTGTACTCTTATAAGAAAACGTCTGACTTCCCATTTTGTTATAACCTACAAACTGATTATCTGACCCTATTACAACACCACGTTCATCTACATATAAATAATCTGCTGCTACTTGTAAGTCTGTTTCAAACTCTTTATCACCTTGTGCATTCCAAAATGTCAACTTATCTTTACGTTTAATAATACTAGATGTTGGGTTATCACTTGAAACAATTGGCAAGAAACCATTTCCATATTTACTCTGTTTATATAAATATGGTCTAAAAACAGAGTTTATATTCGTAATACTTTTAATTTCAGTACCATTCATATCATACCAAGTCATCCTTTGATCGCCAATACTTACCCATGTGTTATCTTTTATAAATTCTACTTCATAAATTAAATTACCCTTTTCAAGAATCCCATATTTGACACCTTCACCGTCTTCACCTTCTACCTGTTGCATAGCAATGGCTCGTATAGATGATGTCAATATTGGTTCATCTGTTTTCACATATGTTGCAAGTAATAACTTATTGTCTGCTGAAAGTTCTACTGAGGTAGGATATCCTTCATTACTTGTGTAACTTACCATCCCTCCTAAATATTTTCCATTTACATCATAAGCTGCTACCATATTCCCACCATTTAATTTTTGAATAACACTAATACCTCCTTTTTCATTTACTGAAAAATATATAATAGGATTATCTACTGTAATATCCGTTACTTTTCCCTTGGTATTAAACAAGGAAATCCTTTTTCCTTCTTTGCTGGCTATAGCTATATATGGTGCCCTTTGCTTTACAATATAATTATTTACACTAAGGGTATCCGACCAAATTTCATACCCATCTAGGTCATATGCCTTAATTCCATCTCGATTAACTTTAATAATTTGTTTTTCATTCAACCCTATATAATCATTATCTTTTATATCTAAATTTATAATTTCCTTAGCTTCACCTAGGTTAATTGCATTTCCTGTTAAAGAAAAGCCACCAAACACATTCGTTCCCACATATGCGAGTACACTTAACATGATCATAACCAAAAGTAAAGTAATAGGCCTAATATGTTCCTTTTTTGATTTATTAGCCATTTTCCTTCCTCCTCTAAGTACTTCTTATGACTTTATCATACACTACTATATTATTAATTCAAAGTAAAAGTATATAAAGTATACTAAGAGGTCTTTATTCTTATCTCCAAATAATAAAAAGAGAACTACTAAGCTATTACGCTCAAATAGTTCTCTTATAAGCAATTTATATTTCAATAGATGAGAAATATTTAACGTACGAGAGCTCTATATACCTTCTCATACTTTCTTGCTGCATCGTCCCAAGAAAATCCTTTTCTCATACCATTATATTGCATTTGTCTAAAATCTTCTTGCCCCTTAGTATTGTAATACTTGTAGGCTTCTTCTATCTTCTTGTACATCCAATATCCTGAGCAATCTTCAAATTCAAAACCTGTACCTTCTTTACTTCCTTCATTGTAATGAATAACTGTGTCCTTTAATCCACCTGTTTTTCTAACAATAGGTACTGTTCCATAACGCATTGCTATAAGTTGCCCTAAACCGCAAGGTTCAAATAAAGATGGCATTAAGAAAATATCACTACTTGCATAAATCTTTTGAGCTAATGGTTCATTAAAGGTTAAAAAGGCACAAACACGTTTTTTATACTTATTTGCAAAGTATCTAAACATATCTTCATACTCTTTCTCTCCTGTTCCTAGTATAACAAACTGGACATCTAATTCCATGATTTTATCCATTACCCAAGTTTCATATACTTGTTGTTTCATTAAATCAAAACCTTTTTGATCTGTAATTCTTGAAACAACACCTATCATCATACAATCTTTTTCTTCTAGCCCATAAGCTCTTTGGAAAGCAAATTTATTTTCTTTCTTCCTATCTAAAGTATCTATATTATAGTTCATATAAATATGAGGGTCTGTTTCAGGATTATAAATATTATAATCTATACCATTTAATATTCCCTCTATTTTGTAGTATAGTTTTTCTCCCAACAGACGATCTAAGCCACAACCATATTCATACGTCTTAATCTCTTCAGCATATGTTGGACTTACTGTTGTAATCTTATCCGAATAAATAAGTCCTGCCTTCATATAACTTACCGCGCCATGGTATTCTATACGTTCTGGACTCATATATTCATTAGAGAGTTCTAAAACATCTAACGCTTCTCTCCCAAATAATCCTTGATATTTTAAGTTATGTATTGTATAAATGGTTTTAATCTTAGAAAAAAACATATCTCTACTATACATATCTTTAAGTAGTAAGCACAAAGGACCTGTTTGCCAATCATTACATTGTATAATATCTGGCATAAAGTCAATATGTCTAAGCATTTCTAACACACCCTTACAAAAGAATGCAAAGCGTTCATAATCATCTTGATAACCATACAATTCATCTCTTGAAAAATATGTATCGTTCTTTAAGAAATAGGTAGGTACAATGGTGTCATCAAAATATAGGCCTACGCCTTGTACACGCCATCCTAAATAAACGTCATAACTAGTTATAAAATGCTTGTCATGTTCAAAAAACTTTCCCCTAATACGTTGATAATAAGGCATTACTACTCGAGCATCTATCCCTCTTTCACGTAATTTCTTAGGTAATGCGCCTATAACATCTGCCAAACCACCTGTTTTAGCATAAGGTACTACTTCTGTTGACACAAACAAACACTTAAGTGGTCGGTTGTTCACTGTGATACCTCCTAATTTAGACTATTTCTTTTCTTATAATACACTTTTTTTGAATGATTTGTATAGTTAATTGTTTATTTTTTAAATTTTTGTTTATTTTTTAGGCATTTTTAATTCTTGCCCAACATAAATATTATTGGTACTATCTAAATCATTAAGTTTAGCTATTTCTAATGACTTTTTAGCATCGCCATATTTATCATAACTAATATTAGCTAATGTATCCCCTTGTTTAACTACATAAATATCATAATCTTCTGCTTCGTCTACTACTTCATTGTTTGTTACCTTTTCTTCTTCACTGCTACTTGCTTCATCTACTTTCTTTGTATCCTCTTTATTACTTTCATCCTCTGAAATATCTTCTCCAACTATTTCTTCTTTCGTAATAGTTGGTGTTGTAGCTTCATCCACATCAGTAGTTGTTTCATCAGTATTAGCTGTTTCATCTATATTTGTTACTTCATCTGCTTCATTAGCTGGAGTTTCAGATTGTTTATCATCTACTACAGCCCCTACCTCTTTGCCTAACTGTTCATTAAGTGCTGTTTCCTTATTATCTACACTGCCAGACATAACTGCTGCTGTTTCATTACCAATCAAACCTTTTGCATCATTCATTCTTACGATAATTCCAGTTAAAGCTACTAAAGCAATAGCTACTGCCATAATAGTAAAGCTTGTATTCTTCTTTTGCAGATATTCTTCCTTACGAATCTTTCCTATTTCTCTAAATTGGTTAACAACAGTATCCTTAATCTCCTCTGTTTCCTTCTTTGCAAAAGGATGCTCTACCATATATTTTTGCATAGGTTCGTTAGGTTCATAATACATGCAATATCCACTTTGTTCTTTGAGTTCTTCATCTTCATAAACATATACAGTCTCTACTTTATTTAACGCATCTACTAACATAAATACGCTGCCTGCACCTTCAAATACACTTCTATGTTCTCTAAGCTCTTTCATTGTAAGCATAGTGCCATAGCCAGGTTGCATATGTAGCCACCCAATAATGTCTTGATCCTTAAAATACTCTTTGCGCTTTTCTTCTATTTCATTAACAACATCTAAGTTGATCCATTCACTGCCATCTGTAAGCTTACTTGTATCAACAGGAATCATACCTGTAATCATCGCCTCTTTACTATCTAAATATACTTCACCAATAAGTATAGCTGCACTTTCTTTAGATAGGTCTGAATAAGCATATTGATAAATATAAGTATAAACATAATCCTCCATGTAAACATGATATTCACAATCCATATCACCAATCATTTTGACATTATCTAGCTTCTTCTTTTCATGTCTACTTTTATTTGGAACTTCTCTAGTACCCTTAATGTCTATATCATTAATTGTTTCTGTTACTTCATCGTATTGATTAAATGTTGTAGCTGCTATTTCATCCTGAACATCTTCATCTACATTAATTTTTTCTTTGAAGGTCTCTTCATTAATACTTTGTTCTACTACTTCAGCTTCTTCACTTATATGCTGCACGTTAGTATCTTGTCCATCGCCTTCATATAGATTTGTAACTTTAGTATTTTTATTACTCTTATTAGATTGGCCCTTACCAGGTCTATAAGATATTTTCCCCATAAGTATTCTCCTTCCATTATTATCCATTTTATCCATTTCCTAAAGAATACTATATGAGGAATAAATTTTTTAATCATTTATGTCGAACATATCAGTTTTTTTATTTGCAATTTAAGTACTATTTTTACTTTTTTTACCACAACCTGGCCTTAAGCTACTTTAATTCTATCTTTACGAATGCATATCTTATACTTTTTAGGAATTATTTTTATAACGATTCAAATTTTATATGATCTAAAAATATATTTAGCTGTAAAACTTTAATGTGCGAATCCTTGATTTTACTTACTTTAACAAATTCCTAAATAAATTCTAATAAAAACGGGAAATAAATCCCAAAAAAAGTGGCAAACTATAACAACAAATTAGGAAAGTGGTGATAACGTATGAATCCTGAGTGGAGTAATAAAGCCTCTCCCCTATATATCAACATTAACGAAGAAAATCATTTTAATACTTTTTGCAACGAGCTTCATAGCTACCTTGCAACCTATTTACCTTATCATAATGATGAACTTGTTATTGTATGTATAGGTACAGACCGCGCGACAGGTGATAGCCTAGGTCCGTTAGTAGGTTATAAATTAAAGGATTTACGAGAAGAGAAGGTCACATTATATGGCACTTTAGATGAACCTGTTCATGCAAAGAATTTAGAAGAAACCTTAAATCTTATTTTAAACAAACATAGAAATGCACTTATTTTAGCTATCGATGCTTGTTTAGGCTCTGCTAATAATGTAGGTTGTTTAACTATTGGCGAGGGTTCTATTACACCTGGCGCTGGTGTAAAAAAAGAATTACCCCCAGTAGGACATCTGCATATCACAGGCATTGTCAATTTCAGTAGCCTTATGAATATGGTTGTACTTCAGAATACCAGGCTTTCTTTAGTCATGCGCATGGCAGATACGATTTCTTCTGGTATGAAGTATTGTCTCTGGAGGTATTACAGATCTAATAAATCTTGTTTATAGTCACTATCCTTAATTTTTAGAAGCTATATAGACTATAATTCAAGTTGTAAATCGCCTTCTTTAATCCAAGTTAGTGAACGAAGCATTACTGCAAAAATCCAAGTTAAAACACCTGGTAGTACAAAACAAAGTAATAGTATTTGTACAAATAACACAGTACCGTTGGCTCCTTGCTCAATCATCGTTTGCCACATGAGCAGCGGTCCAACAAGACCTGAGGTTCCCATACCTGAGCCAGCTGGTACATTTTCAAGTCTAAATACCACAGTTGCAAGAGGCCCTGTAATGGCACTTGCTAATATAGGTGGTATCCATACTTTAGGATTCTTAATAATATTAGGCATCTGCAACATAGATGTTCCAAGTCCCTGTGCAATAAGGCCATTTATCTTGTTTTCTCTATAACTCATCACTGCAAAGCCTATCATTTGCGCACAGCAACCTGCTGTAGCTGCCCCTGCTGCTATTCCTGATAAACCTAAAATGACACCAATAGCTGCCGAACTAATTGGCAGTGTTAAGAAAATACCCATTGCTACTGAAATAACTATACCCATTAAAAATGGTTGCAATTCAGTTGCGCTTTCAATAAAGGCTCCTAATAAGGCTGTAAAGTTTGCAAGACTTGTCCCTATTAAAATAGCTACTAAGCTACCTGATAAAATAGTAACTGCTGGTGTTAATAATATATCTAATTTTGTTTTTCCTGCTACAAGTCTTCCAATCTCTACACCTATAACGGCTGCTATAAAAGCACCTAGTGGATCTCCTGGGCCACTAAATACAATGCCACTTTCAGTTATAAATGTACCTGCTATTATTTTAGTTGCATAAGCACCTACTACACCATTTAATACACTTGAATATAATACTAATTTAGTAGCACCTAAACTATGGGCTACACCCACTGCTATCCCTACACCTGTAAGGACAGTTGCAATCTGCCCAAGCTGCATTAAAAATTGACCAATCCAAAGGTCAGGCATAAATGAGCCTACTTGTTTAATAATTGTCCCTATAAGTAAAGTAGAAAATAGTCCTAAAGCCATACCACTTAAACCATCTATTAAATAGCGATTTACAAACTTTTTACCATACATGCGCCATTTACTTGTATCATTCATTTTCTTCTCCCCTTTATTTAATTTTGTATACATAATAACATGTGTCATGACACTAGTCAAACGGTTTGCTAATATAAAAATAAGAGTTTAAGTAATCTTCTTACAAATAAAGATTCCTTAAACTCTTTTTATATTACATTTCTTGTGAGTGACTCACTAAAAACCCATGTTCCTTTAGTTCTTCCTCTATAATATCTAACTCTTCTTCATTAGCTGCTTCTATAGTATGCATATGTGTACCATC
>CALGWE010000530.1:0-5033 GCA_937935915.1 uncultured Clostridia bacterium | reverse complement strand
GCGGCTGGATCACCTCCTTTCTAAGGAATAAAATCGAAATGGCTTACAGGTTACTATTTTGTTTTGAAATTTCATGAGAAGAGGCTAGCAGAAATGCTAGTCTTTTTAGTTTTTAAATACACTTACTCAAATAGTAAGAGTTAGCATAAGTTTTTTGAGACTAAAAATAAATAACTATAAGATAAAAAAGGATATACATAAACGTGTATATCCTTTTTTATTATATTTTGAGATTCGAATACAATAAGAAGATATTATATAAGGAAAGAAGTAAGTCCAGGCTAAGAAAGTTTAGAGATTAATTAGAGAATATATAGAGATAAAATAGAGAATTCTTAAAGGTTAATTAGAGAAAGCCATGTTATAGTTTTTATAGACAGATGATTAAGAGCTAGAAGGTTAAATTTTTCATATGGAGGTAAAGAAAATGAAAAAGTTTGCAAAACAGCTTTTAAGTATAAGTTTAATGATTTCAGCAATGACACTAACAGGATGCGGACAAAGAAATGTAGGCGTAGAAACTAGTGTAGCCATGGGAACGTACATTTCAGAAGAAATTGATTTTCCTAGAGCTAGTGAAAATTATTTAGGAAAAGAACATTTAGTACAGGGAGAAAATGGAGAACTATATTGTTATGCAGTGGAAGATGGATGTAAGATTTATACTTTATCTGAAAATGATAAGTGGAAGTTACAAAAAGAAATTAAGATACCGGATGATATAAGAAAGATATATAAGATTTTTATTAAAGCCAGTAAAGTATATATTGCATATGGTGATCAACAGGGGAATATGTGTATAGGAGTACAGCAAGATGAGAATAACTTTAGAATAGTAAAGCTTAATAAAGATAAGGAACCTGTTAGAGAAAAAGCATATAGAAGATATGTAGTGGATGTAGATAGCAATGGGGACTTCTATATAAGTCAGATTATGGGGCATGGTCAAGTAGAGAAATATAGTGGTGAGACAGGAGAATGGCTAAAAGAATATGATGGAGAAGTTCAAGATTTTAGTGTTATAGGAGATAACATATATACAGTACAGTTGAAGGATAAAACAATAAAGGTATGCGATAGTAAAAATGGTGAGGTAATAAAATCAATCAATTATAGTGGAAATGGGGAAACAAAATTAATTAAAGGTATTCAGGAGGGGGAATTATATTTATGCAATAGCGAAGGGATTTTCCGTTTAGCTAAGGAAGGAGTCTTGTGGGAACAAATTATAACTGCAGATCAATTAATTAAAATAGATAGTAAGATTACTAATTATGGCGTGTATCTGAAAGATGATAGTTTCATTATTTGTTATTGCAGAACTGAAGGGGATATGCTAGTTCACTATTACTATAATAAAGACATAGTAAGTAATCCAGATAAGAAGATGGAAATATGCATGATGTATGATGATGAGGCACTGAGGGAGGCTGGTAAACAATATCAAGAAGCACATAAAGATATTTTAATTCAATCACAATCTGTAAAAAGAGGAGATAGATTTAGTTTTTGTGAGTTTGCTCAAGGTAGATTAAATGATAAAGGAATGGATTTAGTGGAAATAGAAGGTGCTGCACAGGGAATTCAAGAAGGTGAGTTAGAAGATATTACAGATGTAGTTGAAGAATTAATTAGTAATGGCACAATAGATGAAAAGTTAGTAAAGAATTTTAAAGTAGATGGTAAGTATTATATGATTCCTACAAGATATACAGTAAGTACAATATGGGGAAATAAAGAAATTTTAAATCAAGTGAATACATTAGACGACTTAGTCGCATATAAGAAGGCTCATCCACAACAGATATTATTTGGTAGAACAAGATTAGAATTAGCTTATGAGCTTAGAGGAAGTTGGCTACCTTATTGTTTTGATCAAACAGGTAAGTTTGATGAACAAAAATATAGAGCATGTATGGAAAACCTTATTGCTTTAGAAGAAAGAGAATATAAGCCAGTTAATACTAAAGCATATTGGTATGATATACAAATAGATAAGAAAAAGGAACTTTTAGATTTAGCTGAAGGAAAGACACAATTAGTTGTATTAGAACCGCAATCATTAAAAGAAGTGGCAGAAGCTGCGGAGGTATTAAAGGGTAGAAATGATATAATGATGAAGAATTTAATGAGTGTTAAATCATTTTATAGTGCAAGAGGTATAGTAGGTATTAATGCAACCAGTGGAAATAAAGAGGCAGCAAAAGAGATTATAAAAATTGCATTAAGTGAGGAATTGCAAAGAATAGATAATGAAAAGGGTATGCCAATCAATAAGAAAGTCCAAGTAGAGAGTACCGATTTATCAGCATACCCTAGTATAAATAATGAATTTAAAGCATGTTTAGAACAAGTTACAGCTTGTGCAAATAATATAAGCAACTCAACTTTATATTATGTGACTACAGAAACTGATAAATATCTTGCTGGGCAACAGACTATAGAAGAAACAATTAAGGTTATTAAGGAGGCGTTAAAAGATAGTCAAGAAGTAGACTATTATAACTATAAATCAACAACGCTTAACTAAACTAATAATAAAAGTACAACCGCCATTTGGTGTATCTTCTAAGGTAAGGGTACCATGATGAAGTTTAATGATTTCTTGAGCAATGCTAAGGCCTAGACCATAATGTTCTTTAGCATGTCTTGAAGAATCTACTTGATAAAAACGCTCAAAAATAGAGGCTTTAGCAGCGTCAGGGATACCAGGACCTTGATCAATTACTTTAATAAGATAAGTAGACTTGGTATCTTCAAGTGAAAGTTTAATAGGTGTATGAATAGGTGTATGACTTAAAGCGTTATCCAATAAAATAATAAGGACCTGTTTTAAACGATTGATATCTACTTGAATAGGTGTAATAGAGATATCAGGTAAATCTAAAGCAAGTGGATGTTGTCTTTCTTTAGCCGTTATATAGAAAGTATCATAGAGTTCAAGTAATAATGTGTCTAGCTCAGTAGGTTGTAAGTTAAGTGACCAATTCGTTTTAGCATCAATATTAGCGAGAGTTAATAAATCGCCTATTAATTTACTAATACGGATACATTCACTAGATATAGTAGTTACAAAAGAAGAGGAGTTTACATCAACTTGTTTCTCTAATATAGAAGCATTGGTTTGAATAACTGTGATAGGTGCACGCAGTTCATGTGAGGCTGCAGCAATAAATTCTTTTTGTTTTTGATTGCTTATTTCTATAGGTTTAATGGCACGACCTGAAAACCACCAACTAAACAATGTAAGGCCTATAATACAAATAAGGCAGAGAAAAAGAAATAGCAATCTAATATGTAGTATTTGAAGGTCATCTTTATGTAGATTCTTTAGTAGAATGATTTGAAAAGGAACACCTGAAATAGTAATTGATGAAGTTGTTACTAAGAAGTGTTCATTACAATCAGTAGACAGTTCAAATTGCTTTGGAGAAAGTAGTGTATTATCAGTTGGAACATTTTCTTGAATCTGTACTTTAGCTAAAGCAATAAGGTCTTCTCGATTAGAAATAGTTTGATACCCACCTTGATAGAGCAAAGCCTCATGGTTTTGCTCTATATTTATAATAAGATTATTTGAAACCTCTGTTTGAGAGAGCCATAGAGGACTAATAAATGAACAGTTTTGTAAATAGTAGATGACTGTATTTAAATTATTTTGTAATGAAAGTTTATGAACATTATTAAGTTTACTTTCACAAGCAACTAGAGAAATAATAGCCATGAACAAAAGTACACAGGTTGTAATAGAGGCACAAATTAAAGTGAGTTTATGACGAAGTTTATTGAGCATGAGAAACCTCCAGTGTATAGCCAATACCACGAGTAGTAGAGATTTTAAGAGTACTACCTATTGTGTTTAAACGGCGACGTAAAAAGTGAATATAATTATCTAAGTTCCCATCTTCTACAGGAGAATAGGGACCCCATACCTTTGACAATATAATATGACGAGGTAATAATGTATTAGGATTATTAAGAAATATTTCAAGTAAACTAGCTTCTCTTTTAGATAGAGAACAAATATGTGCGGGACCTGTTAAAATAAAAGTATTTAAATCTAAAGTAATATCAAGTAAAGTAAGTTGTTTGGTATTTTTTAATTGGGCAGGTCTACGTCCTAAAGCACGAATACGTGCCAACAGCTCTTGAGTAGCGAAAGGTTTACCAAGATAATCATCAGCACCAGCATCTAATCCTTCTACCTTATTATCAATATCTGATAAGGCAGTAAGCATAAGTATAGGCGTTATAATTCCTTTAGAACGAATTTGACGAAGTAAACTTAAGCCATCTAAAGAAGGTAACATGCGATCTAAAATCATTAAATCGTAATCACATTGTTCAATAAAACTTAGAGCATCCATTCCATCATGACAAGTATCAGTAGTATAGCCTTCACTATTTAAATAGAATACAAGACTGTCACAAAGCTTTTCATCATCTTCAATAAGTAAAATACGCATAGCAAAATCTCCTTATATATGAAATCTAAAATAGATAGAGTAGCTTGATAAAGAATAGGTATTATAGAAAGAAGTAATGATTAGTAAAAAATTAAGTAGATTAGTTTAGTAGTTAAAGTATAGCTTAATATATAAGTTAAGGTATGTGGAAATTAGGTGAATATAATGAAATTATATAGTATTTTTCAAGGGAGATGTATAAGATAAAAAGAAAAAGTTAAAAAGATAAAAAAAGGTATTGACGTTTGTAAAGAGATAGTGTAATATTATACAAGTCGCAAGGAACACAAGCGACAAACGAACGAGTCATATCGTTCACAATATTGTACTTTGAAAAACAAATACTACAAATGATAGATTTTAGTAAATCGTACTAAACACAAATTGTGTTATACGATTTGCGCCTAACGATAAATGTACTAAAGTGTGTTAACGTAGACGCACTATAAAGAAATTTGTCAGGGTGTAAAATCTACAATTTAACCGATATATTCTTTGTGAAAAGTAAGTAATTACTTTTTTAACAAGGCACCGTCATAGAAATATGACAGACCAATAGGTCAAGCT
>CALGWE010000529.1:0-2407 GCA_937935915.1 uncultured Clostridia bacterium | reverse complement strand
AGTAGTTGAGTTAATATCAACTATTGCAAAAGATATTGAAAAGGAATTAAATACACGTTCAAGTACTACAGAATTTAGGACATTCAATCAATACTTTAGTGATAAGCTACAGGATAGCAATATTAAAAAATATAAGAAGGATCTTATTAGAGCACAAGAAAGATATGATGCGCTAGAAGCTGTATATTATAAAAAGTTTACAGCTATGGAAAATGCAATGAATAAGATGAATTCACAAAGTTCACTTTTCGCATCATTATAATACATAACACTTAGGAGGAAAACATGGTAACTAATCCATATGCAACATATCAACAAAATAGTATTAATACAGCATCAGGTCCAGAATTAACTTTAATGTTATATAATGGTGCCATTAAATTTTGTAACATAGCCGTAGAGGCAATTGAAAATAAGAATGTAGCAAAAGCTCATGAAAATATTATTAAAGTGGAAAATATTATAGATGAGCTAAGAGCAACACTTAACAAAAAATATCCAATTGCATTGGAAATGGATGAAATTTATGCATACATTTATAAATTACTAGTAGACGGAAATATGAAAAAGGATGCACAAAAAGTGCAAGATGCATGTATGCTTATAAGAACCTATCGTGATGCATGGCAAGTTGCTATGAAATCAAGACATTAATCGTGTGAATGGAATAAAGTAGGTCTCATATAGGTGTGAGACCTACTTTTGTTTATAAAATATTTAATATAAAAATGAGAGTAGGGTGGGTTAATGACAAAAAGAGAATTAATAGAACAGTTAATTGAAATGACAAAGAAACAAACAGTGGCATTACAAGAAGAAGATGTAGACAGATATATTGAACTATTAAATGGTAGACAAGCAATATTAAATCAGATTCAAGTATTACATGAAGTTCAGCCAGAGACTAAAGAGCAACATGAAGAGGAACTTGTTACAGAGTTAAAAACAATTGATGATGCAAATAGAATGGAATTCGAAAGACAGTTTGAAGAAGTTAAAAAGAAGCTCCGTGAAGTAAGGATAATGAAAAAGAGAGAAGAACAATATAATAATCCTTATGATGTTTCATGGGAAGAAGGCGTATTCTTTGACAAGAAGGAGACAAGATAAGTAATGAAACCTAAGATTTCACTTGTTATGATTGTTAAAAATGAAGAAGCAAATTTACAAAGATGTTTAGAAAGTGTACAAACTATAGTTGATGAAATTGTTATTGTAGACACAGGATCAGAAGATAGGACAAAGGAAATAGCTAAAGGTTTTAATGCAAATATATACGACTTTGAATGGTGCAATGACTTTAGTGCAGCTAGGAACTATGCACTAAGTAAAGCAAATGGTGAGTGGAGACTTGTGTTAGATGCTGATGAGTATGTTTTATCAGGAACTAAAGAAAGCTTATTAAATAGTATAAAGCCAAAAACAATAGGTCAGATACTAAGAATTGATGCATTCAAAGATAATTGTAATAAGGAAGAAGAAATCGGATATTCTAGAAGTTATATATCTAGGGTTATGCCTAAAGGTATAAATTATGTGGGAGAAATCCATGAACAAGTAGATAGTGAATTGCCAAGAGTAAAAGTAGAGTTAGAAATCGGGCATGATGGCTATTTACATGAAGATAAATCAGAACGTAATTTAGCCATTTTACATAATGTTGTAAAAGAAAAGCCACAAGATAGCTATATGCTTTATCAATTAGCGCATACATTATTTGTAGCAGGTAAAAAAGAGGAAGCTATAAGTTGGTATGAGAAGTATTATAAGATAAGTAAACCTAACGAGGGATATAGATGTTCAGCCATTGTAGATTATCTATATAGTATGATTCGAACTGGAAAATTAGAAAAAGGCATAACACTTATTGAAAAAGAAAAGAGCCAATATCATGATTCACCAGACTTTAACTTTGTATGTGCTACATTTTATAGAGAACTAGTACTTTCTAATGTAGAAAAATATATTAATTATTTACCGCTTATTGAACAATATTATATAAATTGTCTAGAAGTAGGAGAGACAACGAAGTATGATAGTATAGTAGGAACAGGTAGTTATGCCGCAGCATATAACCTAGGGGTCTGGTATGAAGTAAGTAAGCAATTTGATAAAGCTAAGATCTGCTATGAAATGGCAGTAGAATGGGGATATGAAAAAGCTGCAGAAAGAATGAAAGCTTTACAATAAGGAAATAAGAACTATAAAAGTATAAAGTTAGGAGGCATCAGTGTGGATGATTTAATAGAAATGCTAAGGCAGATTTATGGGCTATTAGAACAAATTAGTACAATTACAGTTAATCAAAGTACAGTACTATTACAATCTAATGAAACGCTAGATGAAGCCAATGATGCCTTAGAAATGCTAGAAAGTATGGTGAGCTACAAAGAAGAGCTTACAGATG
>CALGWE010000528.1:0-24757 GCA_937935915.1 uncultured Clostridia bacterium | reverse complement strand
AGTTTAATGAATCGACTGGTTTATATGATTACTATTTTGTTTTCAAAGTTCATTTGTTTTCGTTAGCTGCGCTCACCGCCGCTGACTTGTATAATAATACAGTATATATCATTATAAGTCAACACTTTTTTATAACTTTTTTATTTCTTATGTTAACTTTTCTTAAACCCTTGATTTTATAGGGTTTCTCAAGTGATTTATCGTCTATTACTTTCTTATGATGTGTTAAAAAACTAGTTTTTATTCATGTTTTTTTATTTTTTATTTGTTTATTCCTTATTTGAACCCATTTAGTACTTATTATAGCTATCTTCTTAGATTTCTTTTCTATTTGATTAAGGGCTATAGTTAAAGAGGATGAAACCTTTATTAGATTTCATCCTCTTTAACTATATACTTTAATATCGCTTACCTTTATGCCTTATCTTCTATATTAATAAGAAGCTTTTAGCAGCTTAGGAATTAATTTATTCTGTTTACTTAAATAACAATAAATAGCTACAAGCACTATTCCTTTAAATACACTGGTTATACTTATACTCCACCAAATCCCCTCTAATCCTAAGTACTTAGTGAGGACTAAGCATAATGGAATTCTTGAACCTGTTAATACAATACTTATTATATTAGGTAGATAAGTTCGCCCCATTCCATTAAAGGCTCCTGTAATTGTAATCTCCGCACACATGAATAATTGTGAATATCCTAATATAAGAAGATATTGTTTCCCTATTTCTATAGTTTCTGTTTCAGCAACAAATATCTTCATTAATGGTTCTCCTGCAAAAATTAGAAGTAACGTCGTTGCTACTCCAATAATTACTGATAAGCCCATTGTAATTCTAACACCTTTATGAATACGTTCTGTTTTACCGGCTCCATAATTTTGTCCTACATAAGTAGATATGGCTGTAGAGAAACCTCCTGCTGTAAGCCATGATAATGCTTCTATTTGTGAACCAATTTTTTGTGCTGCGATTGGTGTTGCTCCCCAATTCGCTACTAACCTTCCTATTATCATAGAAAATGTAGTGAATAATCCGCTTTGTAATGCACCTGGTAAACCAATATGTGCAATCTCTCTAATAAGATTCCATTTAGGTCTTTTTAAGATATTCAATGTTAGAAATGAAACATTTTTTCTTATAAGCGCAATAATAAAGCATGCTGTTACTATAACTTGTGCTGTTACTGTCGCTAATGCTGCTCCTAATACACCTAACCTTGGAAAATCTCCTAATCCAAATATTAATACCGGATCAAATATCATATTAAATATTAATCCAATTGTATTAATAATAAATGGTGTCTTACTATCACCCATTCCATTAAATATTCCACTAAACACTGGTCCTGAGAAGAAGAAAATCATTCCTATAGCCACCGTTATAAGATATGTTTTTGCCATTTGTATAATCTCTAAGTTTCCTAACTTAAAGAAATCTACTAATTGATTATGAAATGTGATTAATGTTATACCATATAAAGCTGCTAGTACAACGTTGATTTGCAAACCACTTATAATGTAGGCTTTCGTTTTATCATAATCTTTTCGTCCTATACTTTGAGATACCTTAATAGTTACCCCTAGCTTAGCTATCATAATGAAAGCTTCTGCTAACCAAGTAAAGAAGCCAGCTGTACCTACTGCTGCTACAGCATCACTTCCAAGTTTACCAATCCACATCATATCGATAAGATTATAGGCCGTTTGTATAAACGAAACACCCATAATAGGTATGGCTAACTTAACCAATTTATCTACTATAGAACCCGTCGTTAAATCTATATGCTTTCCCATGTTGTCTCCTATTTCTTTTAAGATTGTAATCATTATACTAAATAAAATATCTTATATACGTTACCATCTTGAGAAATATATTTCAATAAAACACCATGTCTACCTAACTATTCCCCTACTCCCCCTGCATAGCATTTACAATATTGCGTTCTTCGTGTTGTACTTCTAACTTTTCATTGTATTGATACATCATAAACCACACAAGGCTGGCCATAACTAAAGTTACTACGATGTATCCCGTTATTTGCCCAATAATATTTTTCATAATCTTTCCCCCATTATATCTATATTTAAATTTCATTCTAACATAATTATGTTGCTTTAAGGATATACACTATTTATAGTTTTGCATGTACTAAATGATCTAAAAAGCACTTACAGACTTACTAGTTTATAGCTTTAATCCATAAGTGCCTTTGGTTATTTTTTCTTTAGTCTATTCTCCGAATTTATATCCTACTCCCCATACTGTAAAAATGTACTCTGGAGATCTTGGATTATCTTCTATTTTCTCACGTAACTTTCGTATATGTACCATAACAGTATTGTTATTTTCTATATACTCTTGGTTCCATACACGCTCGTAAATAGTTGATATCTTAAATACTATGCCTTTATTTTTCCAAAGTAATTTTAAAATGCTAAGCTCAGTTGGTGTAAGGCTGATTTCTATGCCTGATTTAAAAACTTGGCCTGTTTCTAAATCTAATTTTAATTCTCCCTCCTCTAATTGTTGCACATTAGCTTGTGCTGGGATATTAAGTTTTGTAAAACGACGTAGTTGCGCCTTAACCCTAGCAATGAGTTCTAATGGATTAAATGGTTTAGTTAAATAATCATCTGCCCCTACTGATAGACCTAATATCTTATCAATATCTTCTACTTTTGCTGAAAGCATGATGATTGGTAAATTGTGCTGCTCACGAATCTTAATACAAGCATCAATCCCATTTACTACAGGCATCATAACATCTAATATAATCAGCTGAATATCATGTTCTTCTACCATTTGCATTGCTTCTAATCCGGTTTTAGCTGTTAATGTACTATATCCTTCATTCTTTAAATATATTTCAATTAAATCTCGAATTTCTTTTTCATCATCCACTATAAGAATCTTTTCCTGTGCCATTTATAAACATTCCCTTATTATTTATTTTTACTGCTTCACCTTAGGTAATCCTACTTTAAAACTAATTAAATCACCATTTACTTTAGCATTAATCTTCCCACCATGTAGTTCTACAATATTTTTAGCAATTGCTAAACCTAACCCACTGCCACCAGCTTGACTATTACGTGACTGATCTGCTCTGTAAAAACGTTCAAAGAACTTATCAACTTCTTCTTGTGGAATATTATCACAGTGATTACTTACTGCAACATATACACTTTTAGAGAATTCTTTAAGCTCTACATATATAGCATTGCCTTCCTCACTATATTTAATAGCATTTTCAATGAGATTCTCAAACACCCTTGTAATCTTCGCAACATCTACATTTACTTCTGCATTAGTTGGCGCAATATAGGTTTGAATATCTATGTTCTTTTCAGTTGCCAGTGGCATAAGCTCTTCAATTAGTTGATTCAGTAAATTACTAATAGATATCATTTCTTTATTTAATTTTACACTATCTTGGTGAAGCTTTGTGAGTTCAAATAAATCTTCAATGATTACTTTAAGCTTTTGTGATTTGTCATAGGCAATATTTAAATATTTATCATGTTCTTCCTGTGTTTGATAAGCCCCATCCTTTACAAGTCCCATATAACCTATGATAGAAGTTAATGGTGTTCTAAGGTCATGGGCTACATTTGTGACTAATTCGTTTTTAGCTTTTTCTGCTTTCATTTGTGCATCTATTTGTGCTTTGATTTCTTGCTCCATAATAGTGATGTTTTGTGCGACTCTTGCTAATTCATCTTCTCCTACAACTTCTATATTATATGATAAGTCTCCTTTAGAAATCTCACCTAAACAACTCGAGAGATATTCAATATATGCAATCTTATCTTTAGTAAGCCTTGTAACTAATAAAATAAATACTGCTACTGCTGCCATGAAGCCTAGTATATTCCCGTCTTCATTATATCCATAATATGTTTCATCTTCTAAAGTTGCACCTATAAACAGATAATAAATTGTGTCATTTAAAACTACTGGGTAAATGGCTTTATAGGCACTATCATTATAATTTTGATTAACAGATTGAATACATTTCGCTAAATCTACTTGTACAACATTGTCATCATAATAAACAAGTTTTCCTGTACTATCTGTAAAATAAACTTCTGATAAACTACAGTAGTTATTTATATCTCTTTTTAATTCTCTGACTCTTTCCTTTACAGTGCGTAAAACAATACGATTCATATCTATATTAGTATCCTTAATAAATTTAATGATACTTTTAGCCGCCTCTTCATTGCTCCAATCACCAGATTCCTGAAGTCTATTTAAATCATCATATAATAATGCAATCTTTTCTTCTTCCTTTATACCTATATGCTGATTTGTTAAGTCTTCTAAGTATCCTTTTAAACCTTGTACAGCTGTCTTTTTATCTTGTCCAATCATGTCATAGATATCCGAAATATTGATATACTCCTCTGTATGGGCCTGTAGAGTATTTAAATTGTTAACCTCATTTAAAACAAGTTCTTCTACACGTTCTCTATTATGTTCGTTAGTTCTATAACTATATCGCCCAATAGTCTCATCAACTACTTTAGAAACACAAGTAAATGTTATACTACTTACTACTAGGCTAATTCCAACCACACATAAGATTTCTAAACGGATACTTTTCTTGGTTCTTTCTATACCAATATTATAGGCATTAATTACTTTATCTTTAAATTTTATATATGATTCATTCTCTGCAATGCTCTTTTTCTTTTGTTTTTTCTGTGGTGGATTGGTATCCTTCTTTTTATGCCACATTTATTTGCTCCCTTCTCCTTATATCTATTATTTAGCTATCTGACCACTCTCTAATATATTGAAACTTTTGCCTACACGAATCATAATTCTTGAAGAACCATCTCCGTAAGTATAAATATTTTTCTTTTTCTCTGTAAGTTTAAATTCACTAAGAATCTTAGAACTTGCTTCACTTAATTCATCACGTTCTTCTTCATTCACATCATATGTTGTATATTGATCTATACTCTCGCCACCATTAAGTTCTTCTGACATGCACATTACTTTAAAGCCTGCAATATTGGCTGGTAGGTTTAATGTTGTTTGATTGTCTTCACCTTTAACTTTAATTGATTGTGGTTTAATTGTCTTGATATCTACAACTGCTGCTTCTCCCTCAATGTTTATAGCATTAAATGGTCCATCTAATGTTACATTCCCATAATGATCTTTAATTGCTACATCACATAAAGTACTTGTTTGTAAATTAATTGTATTATTATTACCTGAGATATTCACTTTTTTACATTCGCCTGTAAATTTAATTTCACTATCAGATATTTCACCTTCTAATTCTTCTATTGTACAATCATTCATTACAAACGTTCTTACATCTGCATCAACATTCATTTTTTCTACTTTACACTGCTCCATTAAAACTAATGGTGTTCCATTAATTAATTCTAACGTTTTAAATGATCCTTTTAACTCGTAACGTGCTGAGCCATTAAGTTCTACATTAGCTTGTTGTTTAGAATTAATATTGATTGTACTTGCTCCACCAGTTATCAAATTAATATTTTCATAATTACCATCTAATTTAACATCAGTCCAATGTTGCTCAATTCTAAGATTCTTAATGTCAAATCCAGTTAAATCAATTTCTTCTGTATGATAAACATCTCTATAGCCTACATAATCCACATCTAATGTATCTAATGCTTTAACTGGTAAATATACTGTTAAAGCTTTTTTATTTCTTCTTTTTCCAAAGTTAAACTTTGATTCCTGTACTTGAAGTAAATTAATATGGCAGTTTTTATCTTTGCTTGCTACAGTTAATTCAAGCTTTTCATTATCCCCAAAGAAGGTTTCACAGCTTTGGTTAAACTCTGCATAGGGTTCTCCCGTTGTTGGCTTAATTGTTACAGGGATATCTGACTTAATATATATCTTATCAATATTTGTTAAATCTAATGGCTTATTATCATGGTCTGTATACACCATTCCACCTTGATAATAAACCTTTCCTGCTAAACTTGCACTTGTTATAAAGCTTGCCCCAAAAATAATTGCTAACGCTATAAGCCATTTTCTCATTTATCTCACCTCTTTTTTATTTTTTCTATTTAACCCAATTCTACGTACTAACCCAATAATTCCTCTTATCACTATCATGAATATGATTAAAACAATTCCCCCAAAAGACATGGCTGCTATCCCTACTGAGATACCTAATGCTATCATTGTTGCATTAATCTGTGTTGCGAGGAAACATGTCATCCCTATAATAAATAGCCCTCCACCTATACATGCTAAACTGCCTAAACTAATGCCTCCTAGAACACTTAATGTTCCACCAACTCCTATACCTCCTACGATTCCTATAACAGGTAGTAACATAATAAATAAAATTAGCTTCACTAATCGTAATGACCATTTTGCTAAAAAGCCTCTCTCTTTCTTTTTTTCTGTCTCCATATAACTTGAAAATGAGGTGTCTTTTTGTATTTCTCTTTCTTCCTGTCCATCTGTATTGTTTTCTTTTCCTGCTTTATAATCTTCTTCTATTTTGCTATGATCTGCTTCTGAATATTTTTCTTCAGGAGCTTTCTCAGCTATACTTTCTTCTTCATCTTCTGTAAGAACTGATTCATACTGCCTTGTTTTATGATGCTCTACGATACTTAGCTGATCTTCATTAATTTCAGGATTCTGTACTGACTTACTTAAATTAATAATCTCATGTTTTTGTGCTTCAATTGCTGCTATTTCATCCTTTGTATCTACAGTTTGCATATTCTCTTGTGTATCTTCCTGTATAATTGCTTGTACATGTTCATCTACTGTAGATTGTTTAGCAGCTTCTTCTATGATTTGTACATCTATAACTTCTTCTTCATTTTCATCAAGTACATGATAGTCTTCATATCTTTTATTCTTCATTGACTTCTCCCTCTCTTTATATACATTTCTAATATAAATCTATCTTAAAACATACTTCTTAATATGCTTCACCTTAAAAATTAAGATTTCTTAAGAATTAGTATATAAACTACAAAAAAGCTCATAGGTTAATGTCTTCATTAACCTATGAGCTTTTATATAGTATTAGAGGTTTATTTTTACTTAATTAGAAGTTTAATGCATAGCTTACAAGTTCAACTTCACCATTTGTTGTACCTGATACACCAATAGTTACTGTTTCACCTGGTGCAATTTCTTTATTATAATCTGCATTAGTAAATGTGTATTTGTTACCATCTTGAGATTGAACTGTACCACCCCAAGTTTGTGTAACATTACCTGTAATTTCTGCATCTAATGACCAGTTTGAAATTGTTTCTTCTGATGTATTTGTGATTTGGATTTCACCTGTGAAGTTACCATCCCAAGTATTTTTCACATCAAGTGCTACATCATAAGTTACTTCTGTATCTTTTTTCTCTGGATTTAAGAATTTATAATTTGCTGGTGTTGGTGCATCACCTTCATAATTAGCTGTGAAGCCAACTGTTATTGTGCCACCAGCTGGAATTTCTTTGTTCCAACCCAAGTTTTTGATTACATAGTGTGAAC
Source organism: uncultured Clostridia bacterium (assembly GCA_937935915.1). Taxonomy (GTDB): domain Bacteria; phylum Bacillota; class Clostridia; order Lachnospirales; family Cellulosilyticaceae; genus Cellulosilyticum. The sequence goes on along the minus strand of CALGWE010000528.1, from coordinate 17,231 downwards.
CTTCATGTGATACGATTTCGCCATACCAAATGCTAGAGATTTCTCCATCGTAATCAAATTCAACTATCCAATCATTAATTGGTGTTGTTTGAGTATTTGTAAATACTAATTCACCATTTACACCTGTTCCCCAATCGCTACCAATATTGCAATCAGCTTCAAATTTAATAGCTACTTCTAAATCATATGTAACTTCCATATCATTATCATCTAATTTAGCTGTAATTGTTGTATAACCAGGTTTTAATGCAACTAAGTTACCATTTTCATCTACTTTAGCTACTTTTTCATTACTGCTTGACCATTTGCTTACTTCTTTATCTGTTGCATTATCTGGTGTGATTACTAAGTAGTCATTTAAGTCTACTGTATCTCCTTGATAAAGTGTTGGTAATGTATTGAAGCTAGCATCTTCCACTCTAATTGGGAATACATAGTTAACTTTAGTTACTTTAAGATCTGAGTTTTGAGCTCCGATATAAACTTTATTTAAGCATGGGAATGCTTCACCATAGCTTTCGTAGTTTTCTGTACCTTCAGCATATGCTTTTACCATGTCTTCGTATCTGAAGTATGCTACGCCATCTTTTACTTCTGACGCTTGTGCTTTTGCCCAGCCTGCACCACCTGACCAGCTTTGTAAAATAATTTCTGGTGCTTCTTCACCTTCGTATTTAACTGCAATTTTTACATTCTTACCAAGTTTGTTCATCATGATATCTGTACCTGGAATAAATGTTAATGCTTGACCCCATGCTGTACATGTGCCTTCACCTTTGTAAATTAATGTAGGATCTTCAGTTTCTTTAAGATAAACTTTTGTAATTGTAAGGTCTGAACCTGTATCTCCAATATGGATTTGATCTAAGCTTGGGAATGGCTCTTCTGATGGTTCTTCTAATTCTTTAGCATAAGCTTCTACCATATCTTCATATCTGAAGTATGCTACGCCATTTTCTACTCTTGCAGGTGCTACTTTAACCCAGCTTGGTCCACCTGACCAGCTTTGTAAAACAAGTTCTGGTTTTGATTCACTTTCGTATTTAACCGCAATATTCATACCTTCTGTGAGGTCTTTAAGCATAATATCTTTATTTGGTGTTAATGATACTGCTTGACCCCAATCTGTTGATGTAGCTTCGCCATCAAATATTACTTTAGAATCTGTAATATCAACTGATTCACCATTATAACCTTCAATTAAAGCTTTCATGATACCTGGTTTAAACCATTTAAGTCTTCTTCTATCAAAGATACCCATTGCATCTGTTTCATTTTCTGTAATTGCACCGTTATCCCACCATACACATGGTATGTTATATGATTTACATAATTGTGCATAGTATTTAGCATGAGTTGCACGAGCTTCATCATTATTTTTATTTGTTGATGCAAATTCACCGATAACTACTGGAATATCTTTGCTTAAGAACATTTCATTTAATGATTTAAATAGATTTTGAAGTTCTCTCTTATCTTCATCTGAACCCCATGTTACTTTGTCTGATGTTGTATCCATAGCAAATGAATATGGTAAGTATGCATGAATTGATACAGCAATCATATCATCATCTGGAATTTCTAATGCTGTTGCACCAGCATAGTTTGAAGATGCAGCATATGGCGGAATCATGACTAATCTATCTGCATTATTTCCGCCGCTATTTCTGATAGCTGCTAATGCAACGCGATTGTAGTGATTTACGATATCATAAGCTGTTTTGTCTCCTGTCCAGTCTTCTTCATTACTACGTGGCTCGTTCATTGTTTCAAATACTAATTTATCGCCATAGTCACTGAAACGTGCACCAATTTGTTCCCAAAGTTTTTCATAGTGAGCAGCAGCTGACTCTTCTAATTCTGGTGTTGTATAGAACCATCCTTCTGGAGCGTGATGTACATTAAGGATAACGTACATGTCATTAGCAAGTGCATAATTTACAACTGTTTCAACTCTATCCATGTATTCTTTACTAATATTAACATCTTCATCTGTACCTGTATCCCATGTTACAGGAACTCTGACTGTATTAAATCCTGCTGCTTTAATAGCATCAATCATTTTTCTTGTTGTCTTAGGATTTCCCCATGCTGTTTCTCCACCTGTTGAATCTAATGTATTACCTAAGTTCCAACCAACTTTCATATCTTTTACAAGTTCTTTTGCTGTTAAACCACGCATTTCAGTTGGGTGTTTATAATCATCTGGGAATTCTGGTTCATCTGCTGGTTTAGCAACATATGTATAATCATCGCAGCTAAGTGTTACTTCTAATGAAGTAATTGCTTTTACATATTCAGAGAAGTCTCCAGGTACATAGTCTTTTAATGAAATCATTGTTGTATTACCTTGCATACCCCAAGACATTTCTTGTGCAATGTAATCTACATCAAAATCTGGTGAATCAAGGTTAATTACGATATCATCATAACCTGTAGCTTTCATAACGATTTCTTTAACATTTGCTTTGAAAATAGATCTATCCCCATCTTTTAGTTTGCTATCACCAAATTGTAAACCAAATAAATAATCATTCTCTGCATTAGCAAATACGCTATTACCCTCTGCATCTACTGTATCAAATTTAAATGTATTTTCTTCACCATAAATAAGTTTTTCACTTCCTGGTGAATACCAGCTCCAGTCTCCACCATTTTGCTGTAAATAGAATTGTGTGAAGAGTTCACTTTCATCACCTTTTTTATAAGGATTTTCACCTTCTACTTTTTCTTCTTCTTTAGGTGCTTGTCCTTTATATGTATAACCATTTAAAGTAACTTTAGCTTCAAAGCTTGTAATAGCTTTTAAATATGGTAAGAAGTCATCTCCTAAGTAATCTTTTAAATCTATACTTGTTGTATTACCTTGAACTCCCCAAGATACTTCTTCTGCTAAATAGTCAACTTTATAGTCTTTTTGTTTTGGATCAATTACTAAGTCCTCATATCCATCAGCTTTAATGATAATTTCATCGATTGTTAAATCTACGCTGCTACTGTCTCCTGCAATAATTTTGCTATCACCAAACTGAAAACCAAATGCTGCATCTTCTGTTGCTACTGCAAATTTGCTATTATTGTCATCATCGAGTGCACTAAATTCAAGTGTTGTTGTTTCCCCTACTGTTAAATTTTGTCCACCAGCTGACATCCAGTCCCAATTACCACTTTGGTTTTGTGCATAAAATTGGCAGAAGATTGGTGAACTATCTCCTACTTTATATGTACTATCTGCTTCTGTAGCTTGTACCATTGGCATCAAAGAAGAAACCATTGCTGCCGTTGTACAAACTGAAAAAATACGTTGTCTCCATCTTTTATTCATTTTAAAGCTCCCCTCTCTCCGTGAGTTATTTTTACGCTCTACTCACTGTCAATAAAATTATACGCTCTTGCAGTAAAAATTGTAAATATTGCCACATCTCATGTTGAGTTCTCTCTTATTACATCTTGTACTTATTACCGACACTACATGTTTTTTATGACATTTATATATCTATTTTTACTATTTTAACCAATGCTAAAGAAATAAGGAGTTGTATGTACTTTCCATACCAACTCCTTGTTTCAAACTATTATTGAATTATTCTACTACTACAACACCTAACATCTTACTAAACTCTACAGCTTGTATAGGTGTTACTTTAATGCCTCGCAGGTCCTCAAGTTTTACATTAATACCCTCTATATCGCATGTACTTAAATCAACACCTTTAAGCTTAGTCCCACTAAAGTCTACACGTTTCATCTCACATTCATTAAATCTAACACTTTTTATCTTACATACACTAAAGCCTGATTGATTAAGCTTACATTGGCTAAAGCTTACATCTCTCAAATCACTGCCACCTAACATCATATAATCACAGTGACATCCTTCAAACTCTACTTCCCTAGTGGAAGCTTCCCCCATATGCGTCCCAATAAGTTTACAATTTTTAAACTCACAATAATGAAGTACAGATTCCTCCAAATTAATGTTAGATAAATCGCAATTAATAAATGTAGTATGAATGAAATCCACATGCTCTAAATTTACGTCCATAAATCTTACATTTTCAAATGTGACATTACGAAAAACTACATATCTTGCATTAATCTCTATCAAATCACAATCATTAATTGTGATATCCTCAAACTGATCTTCGTCCTGAATATTCATTTTGCTCCTCTTCCCACACTTTGACCTTTGCAACTACCGGATAGTGATCTGATGGGTATTTCCCATCTTTGTTGTATTTTACAACTTCTGCATCTAATATCTCAAATTCCTCAGATACAAAAATGTAATCTATGTGTACCCCCTGCTCTTTTCCTTTGAACATACTCATGGTTGTTTTATCATATAATGCCTCATTAATATCCTGCACTGCAAAAAGTCTTTTGCTTGTGTATTTTCCTGATTTAAATTTTTTCATTACCTTGCTATTTGGGGTGGCATTAAAGTCACCCATTAATATACATGGTACCTTTTCCTTCTCATAATTAGCTTCCATAATCTCTGCAATTTTTTTTAAACCAAATTCTCTTGCGCTAGCAAATAAACAATCTAAATGCGTATTATAAATTCTTAACTTTTCTCCTGCCTTTGATTCACACAATACAGTGGTACAAATTCTAGGAAATAATGAGAAGAATACAGTACTCCCTTCTTTCTCTGGTGTTTTAGATAACCAGAAGGTCTGATGTTCTAGAATCTTAAAATCTTTTTTAATAAGTAAACTATTTTTTTCTGAGAAAAGTCTTTTTGTTCTACCTAGGCCTACAATATGATATTCAGTCATATTATTACAGATATCCTTATGCATTTTCTGAGTAACCTCTTGTAAACCGATTATCTCACAATCATATTTTCTCATTGTTTCATATACTAAATCTGCACGCTTATGCCATCTATTATTAATATCAAATATATTGTCTGCACGTATATTAAAGGTCATTATCTTCATTACACTTGCCTACCTCACTTATTTATTTTTATGTTTATTATATCATAATACTTTTTCTATTATTAATTGCTACCTTTTACTCAAAACCTATTTTCATATATATTTTTTACATCTATAATGCATATACATATCAATACCCACATATTGATATAAGGGGACTTTCCCCTACAAGTTAACTTATCTCATATGAAGAAGGAGGTTGTGTATCATCATGAGTAAAAAACAGCAATTGTTAAGCTTTTTAAACGAAAACATTTTTGACCCTATCATTTCCGCTCCCTATGCATCCTCACAATTGAAGAATGATTTTTTATGTATGCGTGAAATGCTTAAAGATTTTTCTGCCAAAGGGATTTTATACTTTGTTTGGATTAGTCTTTTTAATCAGGAAAACGAAATTATTTTGTGTAATCGCTTAATAGATGAAGGCTTTCATTTCTATAAATCCGTTACAGATAATTTTAAAGAGAATTTTTCCTATGAATGGCTCCTCTCTTCATAGCTTATCATTGATACACTGTTATGAATTGGGTATAATAAAAATATAAAATTCATATGCACAAAAGATAAGGAGCTTACTATTTATGCGACGCTATTCAAAACTATCTACTATAGATTCAAACTTACTGATTGATATTCTAAAATTCTTCTTCGACAGATGTGATAAAGTAAATATTTACTTCCCAAATACTACAAAGGAAACTTCAGAAGTAAATACTTTCAAAAATCAATTTTTAGCTGCAACTCACATTATCGAAAATGCAGAAGAACTTGGCTCACTTGAAGAAACTTTAGAAGAAAAAGAAGGATTTTCTATGATTATTGCTTCGCTCACAAATGAAGTAAAAACACTCCTTCTTGATATGAAAACAAATTTACACCTAAACCTCGGGCTTATTGAAGGTGATAAAGTTCTCTTCTATATCGGAGATGAAGATGAATGTGTAATCGAAGCAGATGAAGACTCAGATATCTTTGCTTCTTCACTCTTTGATTCATTTAAAACTATATAAAAATATTCCAAAGAAAGTGTTGCAAATCACATTGTAACACTTTCTTTTTTCTATCTCATTTTTTTATTATCCTTTTCTCATCATCTTCTAATAGTTCATTTATTTTCTTCTAATTATCACTGCCTATAATAACATCATCAAGGAAATCAAATAAGTTTTTAAGGGAGATGTTAATTATGACAAATATTACTTTAGAACAAATCGATACAATTATGGAACGTGCTAACGTTTCTTATTCAGAAGCGAAGTCAGCTTTAGAACAAACAAATGGAGACATCGTTGCAGCACTTCTTAAACTTGAAGAAGATAAAAAAATCAAATCAACTACAGAAGCCTTCAAAGAAAAGAACAACTATGGCAAACGCTTTAAATCTTTCATTCAAGACCTTAATAAGTCATCTTTCACACTTCAAAAAGATGCACATACTTATATCAACATACCATTAGCTTTTGCAATTGTCCTCTTTATTCTTAGCTTACCATTCTCACTCATTGCACTTATTCTTAGTTTAGCCCTAGGCGTGAAAATGAATATTGAAAGTAAGGAAGATATTTCACAAAAAATCAACTCTACATTTTCTAATTAAATTTTAATGTTTCACTCAACATCTTCTCAGATTTTTTCTATATACTAGTATCATAAATAAAAGCCTCTAAATAGAATTTATATAAAAAGGAGTAATATATTATGGAGATTACACTTGAACAAATAGATTTAATCATGCAACGTGCAAATGTTTCTTATGCGGAAGCTAAAGCTGCTCTTGAGAAGGCTAATGGAGATATCTTAGAAGCTTTACTTCTTTTAGAACAAGGTGAGAAAATCAAATCAAACAACACAGCCTCTCAAAAAGCCCAATCTACTAATACTGACAAAATTAAAAGCTTTATTAATAAACTCAATGCAACTAACTTTATTATGAAGAAAAAGGACCATACTTATGTAGATGTACCTCTTTCTTTTGCTTTAATCTTTTTAATCCTTAGCTTCCATGTTTCTATTGTAGCTATCATTGTTTCTCTTGTACTTGGCGTACGTATTCATATTCATGGAGATAATGATTTAGCAAGTAAAATTAATTCAACCTTTGATGAGTTCACTAAATAATCCTTTCAAAAAGCTGCTTTCACTTAAGTGCTAGCAGCTTTTTAAAAGTAAGTTACATTGATTACAATGCCCTTTTTCTGTCCATATTCATACTAAGGGCTATACATAATATAAAAACTATTTATAGTATATCTTAAGCAATACTTATAAATAAATTGAAATATATTTTTTAAATAATTAAACTCTAGTATACTTAATCTATATAGGATTTTCAGTATATATATTAAAGGTAGGTGATTCTCTTATGAAACAATTATTAATTATAGAGGATGAAGTTAAAATCGCACGTTTTTTACAATTAGAATTAGAGCATGAAGGGTATAGTGTAGACCTTTCTCATGATGGTAGAGAGGGGCTTAATAAAGCTTTAGAAGGCAACTTTGACCTTGTTATATTAGATGTCATGTTACCTTCCTTAAACGGTATGGAAGTACTCCGTCGTATTCGCCAGACTTCAGATTTACCAGTCATTATGCTTACTGCCAAGGATGATGTCATGGATAAAGTTATGGGCTTAGACTTAGGCGCACAAGATTATATTACAAAACCATTTGCTATCGAAGAGCTTCTAGCACGTATTCGTGTACTCTTTAAGCTCAAAACCCCTGCTACTGCACCTTCTCCAACACAAGAACTCCTTACTTGTAGCAAACTTTCACTCTGCCCTGAGAAATATGAAGTAAGTTATGATAATATTCCTATTGCATTAACTAAAAAGGAATTTGAACTTCTTGAATACCTTATGCGCAATAAAAACTTAGTCGTAACAAGAGAAAGTATTTTAGAAAAAGTTTGGGGATATGATTATCTTGGAGATACAAATGTTGTAGACGTTTATATTAGATATCTTAGAAATAAGATTGATCAAAAGTTCCAAGATAAATTAATTTATACTATCCGAGGAATGGGGTATCAAATAAAAGATGCTACGAGCCATTAAGAAAATTTTTTCCTCTCTCCTTTCTATTTTTACTTTTACAATTAAGATTATATTTGCGCTCATAAATGGTATTTTTATATTACTCTTTAGAGGCATTGGACTGTTTTTTAATAAGTTTCGATTCTCCATTGCCTTTAAAATCAACTTACTTTATAGTGGTCTTTATTTGTTTCTATTTGTTGTAACTTACTTCATTGGAATGAGCCTCTTCTTAGAACAAGCAGCCTCACAAAATTTATCTATAGAATCACTCATTACACACTTTTCAATTTTACTCAGTATCATGCTCCTTATATCTTTAGCATTTTTCCTTCTCATTGGTAAACATATCGTTGATAAAATGTTAAAACCGCTTAAGGATATGACCACAACAGTTAAACAAATTAAAGGAAATGAATTAAAAGCCCGTTTAGATACAGGTCTAGCTAAAGATGAACTTAAAGACCTAGCTATTACTTTTAATGAAATGATGGATCGTATTGAAGTCTTTGTTGAACGACAAAAACAATTTGCTTCAGACGCTTCTCATGAACTTCGTACCCCCGTTGCAATCATTCAAGGTTATACCGATATGCTTGGTCGCTGGGGAAAAGATGATCCTAAAATTCTAGAAGAAAGTATTCAATCTATTACTCAAGAAACTACTAATATGAAAAATCTATTAGAGAAATTACTTTTTTTATCTCGTAGTGATAAGAATACCTTAAAAACAAATATGCAAAGCATCGACTTATCTCAAATCTGTAAAGATGTTTTAAAAGAAACTAGCTTCATAGATGATGAACATGACTTACGTTCAAAAATAGAGGATAATGTCACCTTAACTGGAGATCCAGAACTCATTAAAGAACTTATCCGTATCTTAATAGATAATGCACTTAAATACACACCTGAAGGTGGCGCCGTAACCTTAGGTTGCGCCATGACTCAAAAGAATATTATCCTTTCAGTAAAAGATACAGGTATTGGTATTCCTAAAGAACACATTCCACATTTATTTGAACGTTTTTATCGCGTGGATGAAGCCCGTACCAAAAGTACTGGAGGTACCGGCTTAGGCCTAGCTATTGCCAACCAAATCTGTACAACACATCAAGCAAAAATATTTGTAACAAGTACCTTAAACGAAGGGACCGAATTTATTGTGTTCTTCCCTCAGTCATTAAAGATATAGATAAAAAGGAGTTATCTTGACTAAAGATAACTCCTTTTTATCTATATCTAACATTTATACTACTTTTGGTAGTTTATCATTATATTTTTAACTTCATCCATAAATTCAGGTTTAACTATCGCCATCATTCTTGGTATAAAGCTCATTAAATATTCCTGATTAAAACCACCATTGGCTTGTTTTGCAAAACTTTCACTCAATAATTCTTTTGCTTTATCTTGGTCATTCACTCTTTCCATGATAAAGTTAAAAAACTTTTCTTGTCCATTGTTCATCTTGTTGTCTCCTAATACTTGCACATGTAAAACTTTCAAATACAAAATTTATATCCATAAATCTTATGCATGTAAGTAAGCGTAGATATCTCTTTTACTTACACCACGATCTTTTGCAACTTGTTTCATAGCTGATTTTTCATCCATGCCTTTATCAGTATAAAATTGCATATGATCTTCAATACTCATACTAGTCCATTCTTGCTGAATTTCTTCTTTAAGTTCTTGTTCATCTTTACCAGCCAAGATTAAAACATATTCTCCTCTAGGCTCTTCTTCATTGTAGAAAGCAATGGCTTCATCAAGCGTTGTTTTAAAAACAGTTTCATGCTTTTTAGTAAGCTCTTTTGTTACAGTAATACCCCTATTTCCTACTACTTCACGAAGCTCTTCTAAAGTTTTAATTAATCTATGTGGTGCTTCATAAAGAATCACGGTTCTTGTTTCATTTTTTAATCTTTCTAAGACTTGTGTTTTTTCTTTTTTCTGAGATGGTAAGAACCCTTCAAAGATGAATCTTCTAGTGACTTGTCCAGAAATAATTAAAGCAGTTATACCTGCTACAGCACCTGGTGCTGAAGTTACAGTGATACCTTCTTCTAGAGCTAATTTAACCATATCTTCACCTGGATCAGAAATTCCTGGTGTTCCAGCATCAGTTACAAGCACAATATTTTTTCCCTCTTTTAATAAACGTACTAATTCAGGTCCCTTTTCAATTTTATTATGCTCATGATAGCTAATAAGTCTTGTATGAATGTTAAAATGGTTTAATAATTTCTTAGTATGTCTTGTGTCTTCTGCTGCAATAAAATCAGCTTCCTCCATTAAACGTACTGCTCTATATGTGATATCTTCTAAATTTCCAATTGGTGTTGCACATAAAGTAAGTGTTCCGTACTCCATACTTTAAATCCTCTCTTTTACTACTATTATTAACCACAAAGTCTATTTCATTGCTTCCTGACGACCCTTTTTACCGTAAATCTCTAAGATTTCATCAGTATACGTATTATCATCATTATATACAATAAGTGGTTTTTGTACACGAAGCTCAGGTTTTCCGTTTTTAACACCTTCTACAAGGACCATTGTTGGCTCCTTCCCTTGTTTCGGATAAATCATACGCATTACCTTAGGTTCAATATTATATTTTCTCATGGCACAAAAGATATCTACGAGGCGATGTGGTCTATGAATCATACACATCTTTCCACCATACTTCAGCATATATCCTGCTGCTTGTATAATATCATCTAATGTACATGCAACTTCATGTCTTGCAATAGTCTTAGAAGGATGTTCATTCTTAAGCCCTGCATGTCCCTTCATATAAGGTGGATTACAAGTAATAATATCAAAAGTACCACTTGGGAAGTGATTTTTATAATCTTTGATATCCATAACTTTCATTGTAACATCTTCTTCAATTTCATTAAGTTTTACTGAACGAGAAGCCATTTCAATCATTTCTTCTTGAATATCAATTCCTGTAAAGTTTCCTTTACCATAAATCGCATGCATTACAATTGGAATAATACCAGTTCCTGTTCCAATATCTAAAACCTTTTGCTTTTGACTCCTTACATTTGCAAAATGTGCTAATAAAATAGCGTCAATCCCGAAGCAAAATACTTCGGGATTCTGTATGAGTCTATATCCATTTCTCTCTAAGTCATCTACTCTCTCATTCGAGCGTACTAAAGTCAAATCCTTCATACTCTTTGTCGATATCTCCTCTATTATTTCCACAACAGCCACCACCGCATTTTTTCTTCTTGCTAATAATTTTTAACTCTTTAGCAGTATACATGATGGCTTCTTTTTCATCCTTATCTTTCTTCTTAACAGCTACTTTAACTTGCTCACGTAACACATTAACTGAAAGTACTTCACCTTTACCATCTGGCGTAATAACAATATCACCCACAACAGGTAAACGATCTCTAATTTCTACATAACAATCTTGTTCATACTTTAAGCAACACATAAGTCTGCCACAAATTCCTGAAATCTTAATAGGATTTAATGATAAACTCTGCTCCTTAGCCATTTTAATTGATACAGGTTGGAAATCACCTAAAAATGTATTACAGCATAACGAACGTCCACAGATACCTATGCCACCACACATTTTAGTTTCATCTCTAACCCCAATTTGTCTAAGCTCAATACGTGTTTTAAAGATTGAAGCAAGTTCTTTTACGAGTTCTCTAAAGTCTACTCTTTCATAAGATGTGAAGTAGAATAATACTTTATTATTATCAAATGTATACTCAACATCAATGAGTTTCATATCTAATTTATGTTTAATGATTTTTTCTTTACAAATAGCAAAAGCTTCTTTTTCTTTAGCCTTATTTTGCTGATATTTTTCATCATCTTCAGACGTTGCTAAACGAATAACTTTCTTTAATGGTTGTACAACTTCTGATTCATCTATTTCCTTATTTGCAATAACAACTTCACCATATTCTATCCCACGTGCAGTCTCAACGATAGCGTGTTGTCCTTGTTCATACATCACGTCATCCGGTTCAAAATAATAAATTTTTCCCGCACGTCTAAACCTTATTCCAATAACGGTTATCATTTTTTTCTCTCCTTCAGTTGTAGTAATAAATTCTCTATTACAAATGTACTATATATATTCTGTTTTATATCTAAAATCGCCTTTTTTATGTGTTCTATATTTTGACTAACCTTATTATACGTTAATTTACTAGACATGTCCAACAACTGTTTCTGGTAATCAACATAGTATAAATCCCTACTTTTAGACGTTTTATACACTGCTACATCCCTATACCAAAGGAGCCAAAACTTCAGGATTTGCTCTAAGTCTTCCTTTAAGTCCGTCATTTCCTTTACCATATCATAAATCTCCATTAAGTTAGCTCTTTCTAGCCTCTCAATGAATCCTACAGTTTGTTGTCTAACCTCCATATAATGCTCATCTTCTAAAATATCATTAATGACACCAATGCTCCCATCAGATAACTTACTTACAACATCCTTACGTGTCCCTGTTACTCCCCTACTCATTAAATACTGGTCAGTCTCCTCTTTATTTAAAGGATTAAACCTCACTGTAATACATCTTGATTTAATAGTAGGTAACAAGCTTCCCATATTTTCACACACTAAAATAATGATCCCGTAGCTAGGTGGCTCTTCTATTGTTTTAAGCATAGCATTTTGACCTTGAACATTTACTGTATCCGCAGCCTTTACAACAACAATCTTATGATCTGAACGGTAAGGCTTAATTTCCATTTCACGGATTAAATTATCTCTAATGTTATCAACTTTAGTTACATTCGTATCCTTATCAATCACAATTAAATCCGGGTGTGTACCTGCATTAATCATGTGACATGAACTACATTCATTACAAGGTTTATTCCCATGTTCATTTTCACACATAATTACTTTCGCTAACTCTATGGCAAAAGTATTTTTACCTACGCCTACTGGTCCTTCAAAAATATAACTATGGGATAACTGATTTTTACTAATCGCCCTATTGAAATATTCTTTAGCACCTTGATTACCTATAATATTTTGAAATGCTTGCATAACCTATCCTCTTTTATATTTCATTTTATTTCCTACTCTATAAAAAATGTTCGTGTATAATCCACGAACATTTCATTTAAGTCACAATATCTAAAACTAGTCCCTCGATTTCCCCAACACGATCTAAAATCTCCATTTGGTTCTTCTCACAACTAATTAATTCTTTTGCTAATTCATCTAGTTTATCATTAACTAGTCTAACAATACCATAAACTCTATGGCGCCCTCTTTTATCCAAGAAGTTTTCTCTTGAAAATTTATGAGAATTTGCTACAACTTCACTAAAGAAATTAGAAATCATACTTCTATACGCTTTCATATCGCGAATATCCATATGCTCTGCTATTTTCTTTCCTTGTGCAGTAATATCCTCAATCATTGCTTTAAGCTTCTCATTTAACTCTGAGTCATCTAATTTACTAAGCAATGTAAAACGGAAACCTTTATCAACCTTGTTTTCTGTAATATTTGGCAAATCCCTCAGCTTTGGCATTTGGATTTGACTAATCTGTATATTAGCCATAATATCCCCCTTATTTACTTCTCTCTGATTAGCTAAACAAAATTATAAACTTTATTATTATTTTTCCCTTTTATTACATTTCTAATCAAAACATATTGCTACTTTAAAACTCTCTTTAATAGACTGAAACGTATTTCTTAATAGCATTTTTCTCATTTGTAGTATATCCCTTCATTAATTGAGCCTTTTCATCATAAAATTTCCGTATACTTAATAATACAATCATATAATCTAATGTACCCGGATATTCTATCTTATCTATTTTAGTATTATATTCTAAATCCATTTTAGCCCCATTAATCTTCTTTAATAACTTTACTGCTTCTCGTCTTACCCATGGGTGTTCATCTTTTATTCCCCACTTAACTACTTCTTCTATATACATTTCATTACTACTTACATTCTCTTGGAAATACTCAAATATAGCCATTCTATGTTCATATCTAGGTAGGCCTTGTGCTACTATTAATTCTTGTTTAATTACTTCCTCCTCACAGTTGTCCAAATATTCCTTTAACGAATTCTGTAAATGCCCTCTCCAGTTTCCAAAAAGGACAGAAAATATCCATTTTCCTTTTTGTCCTTGTTTAGTTCTTAATCTTTCAGGTGATTTATATAGAAAGGTTGTTAACTGATTTTGTAATGCTTTCGTTTCTCCTATATTCAAAAATAAATCTCTATATTGGGCTAAATCCTCATTTAAAGTAATCTCATACTTAATTTTGTTTAATAGTTCAGGTTTTTCACTTATACTTTCTATCCTTTTATATAATTCTTTTATATCCATCTTATCCATATATCTTATGAATATTTCTAATTGACCCCATTCTGACTTCATTAAATTACTCTTTAATGAAACTTCTATATCACTTATTGGACTATCTGTAAAATATAAATGTGCTAACCACACTAAATCCATTACATTTTTACTATCTGTAATAATATCTATTATTTGGTTTTTATACTGAATAACTTCATGTCTAATGGCAATTATTGCAATACATTTACTCATCCAACTCATTTCATTCAGATAGTTTTCTATAATATTCTTTCGCTCTTCATCTTGATTCATACAATTGGATAGTATACTCCCTACTGCCCGTCTAACTAACCAATCTCCCTCTGTTTTCATATCTTCTCTAATCTTATCAATTATTTTAAGTCTTATAATAGAAGGATAATTTTCTAAGGAGTAAATCATCATTTGCTTAGTAGCTGTCTCACAACCAGATATTATTTTTCCTATTATCTTATCATATTCATTATTAGTTAATCTTCTACCTTCACTAAGTATAATATCCTCTTTTCCTGCCATAATCTTTGTTAAACATTTTTGCTTAAATTGATTCATTTGTTTATGTATATTATTTATGGATATATCTTGTGTATTATCAGCTAGTGTTCTTATTGACTTACAAAAATACTTAGTAAACTTACTTCCTTCACTTTCATAATTTGCAGTTTCATAACTTTCGGTTGCTGCTATTACCGATATATTTCCTTGTGCAATTTCATGATTTACATTAGCTAAATTTAATGACATACCAGAATAACAACAATCTAATACTAGAATTATCTTAAATTTTTCTTCGCTTAATAAGTTACGTATAATATCAATGTTAATAGCTTCATCTCTAAAATTTAGATATAAGTTTCCTACTCCTTTATCACTTCCGTGCCCACTAAAATATAATATTAATATATCATCCTTATCTAATGAATTTTTAATGCTTCTTAATAATTCTAGAAACTGATTTATATATATATTCTTCATACATATACTGTTATAAACTGAAAAATTTTCTCCTAATTTCTCTTTAAACACATCATATACTAATTTAGCATCTTTATAGGCACACTCAATCGAACTTAGACTTTTATTAAAATATTCTTCGATTCCAATAGAGATAACAGTAACCATTAATTCTACTTATCTCCTTTATCTTCTATATTTCCTATATTTTTCACCTCACCATTTATAGTTATTTCCTCATCTTCATTAAAATCAGGTCTATTTTTTAATCTATTAATTGCATATATTACTATCGCCCATAATGCATCACTAGCTAAATTTATAATTATAGCTTGTACTATATCACACTTTTTATTATCTAAAGATGTTTTTTGTACTGATACTTCATAGTCTTTTTGTTCACATATTTGATTAATTGTACTTAATAATTCTGAAACTAACTCACTATTATTAGTATTTTCTATTTTAATATTCATTTTTTCCTCCTTAGGGTATTCCTGTTTATTATTACATATAGCATATTTGATGTCCTCAAAACTACATTCATCTATTTTTCTTTTATATAAGTCTTCTTTTGTTTCACTATGTCTACTTATTGTTCCGTCAGCATTTATACTCCAGTAATATGAATATGCTAATTGTTTTCTTGTAATTATTTTTAATTTAGTTTTTTTAGAAATATATTTTACTAAAGCCTCATATTCTTCATAACTTACACGCTCATCGTTATATGATTTATTATTAGCTGGATGAACTTCTATCAAACACCATTCTCTAGGCCCAATATTTTCTATACTCTGAATCAATTCATCTATATTATCGTCTAATAACTTCCTTGTTACTACTGTATTAATTCGAATTTTTTCTTTACTAACATCTTTAAATTGATTTATCTTTTTAACTTCATCATCAAATAAACCTATTCTACCTCTCAAATCATTATGAAGTTTCCTTGTTCCATCTATTGAAAATATAATTCTTGCAAATAACTCTTTATTCTCTACTAACCAGTTAAAATTATCTTCTGTTCCACATCCAGTTGTTGTTATTGTTAAATAAAACTTTTCTTTATATAACTCTCTGCATATTAAATCTAATTTATTGCTTAATAAGGGTTCACCACCTGAAATATCTATCTTTAGTACTCCTAATTTCTTTAATAGATTAATATATTGGTTAATATCTATATTTTGAGCTTCTGCACCCTTATCAGCAAAACAGTATGGACATTTTAATTTACATTTTGTTGTTATATGCCATATAATTTGAGGTAATAAAACCCCTTTTGAATTCTCATCTTTTATAAATGCATTCTCTATAGGATCATATTTAACATACTCCATTCTTTAACCACATCCCATATTTTATCCTTAATGTTATCTATACTTTCTAATCTTCCATCTTTAGTAGTACAATTAATTACTTGGACATTTTCATACTTTTTGGCTAATACTAAATATTTATTTCTTACTTGTTGTAAAAAGTCCTCTTTTCTTTCATATACATCTTTCTCATCATCTAGATATCCTCTTTCACCCTTTTTCAATATATTTTCATGTGACTTTTGAACATCTACATCAAGAACAATATAGATATCAGGAATTGGCAAATCTAGCTGCACATGTTCTAGCTTCATTATCCATTCTTCTATATTTTCTATGTTTTCCCTTAAACTTTGATAAACTATACTAGATAGTGTATATCTATTAAATATTATAACATCATATTCTGAAAAATCAATTTTCTTAACTTCTGAATATCTATCTAATGCATACCATAAACTCATTGATTTTGGATCTAGTGTATCTGCTGTCACACTATATTTTCCTGATAATAAATTACCTATTTCTTTGCCAAAAAAGCCTTCATAATTAGGAAATGAAATAACCTTAACTTTTTTCCCTTGTTCTCTTAATC
>CALGWE010000527.1:0-3868 GCA_937935915.1 uncultured Clostridia bacterium | reverse complement strand
GCAGGAGAGTATACCTTAGAGGAGGAAGACTATAGGTATGTGACTTATAATCGTTTTGAGGAGAAGCAACAAAAGGCTAAGGTAAAAGAAGTAGAAAAAGAAATAAAGATATTAGGAGAGACTTATGCCGCTCTTAAAGAGAAGAATGGAGAGATTAAAAATCACTTACAGTCTCTGCAAAATAAATTAACAGGAGTATTTCATCAGTCACTTAAGTCTAAAGAAGAACTGGTTATTATTGATTTTAGCCAAGAAATTAGCAAACTAGAAGTACAATTAAAATCAGTTGAGCAGGGTAAGTTGCAACTTGAGAAAGGCAAGAAGATTTTTGAAGTGCAACTTTCAGGATTAGGTGGTTTTGAGGAGCATTTAGTAGCAAATCCGATAGCCATTGAATTTAATGAGGAAAATATTGAAAAGATTAAAAAGGAAATGCTTAGAGACTATCGTGTGAGTAAAGAGGTATGCGATGAAAGACAAAAACAGCTTATTAAAGTGATTAGTAATATGCAGCGTAATGTAGATTTTGAAGATGAATTCTTTAAGGCACCGCTTATGACACTGGAAAAGATTGTTGATCATCCAGATTTCGTAATTGAAAATCTCAATAATACGCTAGCGGCTTATGAAACGTTAGTGATTAAATTGGAAGCAGACATTGCACTTATTGAAAAAGAAAAACAAAGTCTTTTAGGTAGTATGATGCAGTATGTTTATGAAACAAATGAGCATATTGGAAAAATTGACCGAAATTCAACTGTAACCATTCATGATAAACCAATTAAAATGTTGAAGATTAATTTACCAAATTGGGAGGAACAAGAAAGTCTTTATGAATTGAGATTGAAGGATTTCATTGAAAGTATTACGAAGGAAGCATTGAGTAAATTAGAACAAAATGAAACTATAGAAGATTTAATGAGTAAAAGAGTGACGACTAAGAATCTTTATAATGAAGTAGTTGGTATTAGCAAGATTGATGTGAAACTTTATAAAGTAGAAGAAGAAAAGATTTATCAAATTTCTTGGGATGAAGTAGCTAAAAATTCTGGGGGTGAAGGTTTCTTATCAGCATTTGTAGTTCTTTCAAGTCTGCTTTCCTATATGCGCCGAGATGAAAATGACCTATGGGGAGATTCTGAAAGTGGGAAGGTACTGGTTATGGATAATCCTTTTGCACAAACTAATGCAGCACATTTATTAAAGCCACTTATGGATATGGCGAATAAGCGTAATACACAGCTTATTTGTTTATCTGGATTAAGTGGAGAATCAATTTATAATCGCTTTGATAATATTTATGTGTTGAGCTTGATTGCCTCTAGATTAAATGAAGGTACACAATATCTCAAAAGTAATCATTTACGTGGAACAGAGGAGCCTGAAGAACTAGTAGGTGTTCAAATCCAAACAGAAGTTATTGACCAGATGACTCTATTTTAAAAATTATAGCAGATGCAATAATAGTATCCTTATTATCAAAAAAGATATATATGCAAGTCATTTAATTTCCAAGGGTGTAGTCACAGAGGTGTGATTACACCCTTTTAATTACTTGGCATTAAGACGAAATGCCTAAAATTAAAATAAAAATATGTGGATATTGAAGGTGTGTTATATATTGAAAAAATTATAAAAAATGAGATAATAAAGCATATCTAGTTGGTGATAGGTTCAAATAAAAATTAAGCCAATTTATTTTACCTAAAATCGGAAGCGATACCAACTTTTTAGAGAAAATAGATTAGAGGATAAAAAATTGTATTATATAAGGGGGAGAAGTAGAGTGGAAAGAAAGATTGTATTAAAGGAAGATTTAAAAAAAGGCTTAAGGACATTAGGATTAAAACAAGGTGATCATGTGATGGTGCATACATCCCTTAAAAGTTTAGGCTTTGTATGTGGTGGGGCACAACCTGTCATTGAAGCACTTTTGGAAACAGTAGGAGAAATGGGGACCATTATGATGCCTACACAAAGCTGGAAGAACTTAGATCCAGAAATGGGGGTACATTGGGAAGAACCTAAAGAGTGGTGGCAGGCCATTAGAGAGAATTGGCCAGCTTATAATAAGGATATTACACCAACTAATACTATGGGGGCTGTGGCTGAAATGTTTCGTAAATGGCCAGGGGCTATGCGCAGTGACCATCCAGTCAGATCTGTAGCAGCCAAAGGGGCTCAGGCAGAGTATCTTACAAAAGACCATGATTTAGTCAATATATTTGGAGAAGACTCACCTATTGGTAAGCTTTATGCATTAGATGGTAAAGTTTTGCTCATTGGCGTAGGCTATGATAAAAATACATCCCTGCATCTAGCAGATGTGCGGGCCAACTATCCAAGTAAGCATTATGAGAAAGAAAGTACGGCAATGATGGTAGATGGAAAGAGGAAATGGGTAACCTATGAAACACTCTTTGTAGATGGGGAAGATTTTGAAGCAATAGGGGCGGCTTTTGAAAAGGCTTATAAGGTAAATAAGGTTCAAATCGGTAATGCAGTCGTTACTTGCATGCGTCAAAGAGAAATTGTAGACTTCGCCGTGAAATGGATTGAGGCCAATAGGAAATAAGAGGTGAGAGCATGGATAAAAAAGTATTTTATCGTGAAATGACAGCTATTGCGTTACCTGTAACTATTCAAAGTGTCTTACAAGCTGTGCTCAGCTTAATAGACCAAGTGATGCTAAGCGGCCTGGGCAATGATAAACTGGCTGGCGTAGGACTTGCAAGTAAGTTTGTGGGATTATTTACTGTAACAGTAGCAGCTGTAGTGGCTGTAGCTGGGATTATGATGGCCCAATATATAGGGAGCAAAAGTAAAGAAGGCATGAGTGATAGTTTCTTTAGTAACTTGTATTTTGCAGCTTTCTTAACAGTTTTTATGATCCTTTTATCGGTAACGATTCCAAAGCAAATTATAGCCATCTATTCGGAAGATCCGCTAACGATTGAGCAGGGTGCTACTTATCTTAAGATTATGGCCATAGGCTTTTTGCCACAAACCCTGACGTTAATGTTAGCGGCGGTGCTTAGAAATGTAGAGGCTGCCAAAGTATCTATGGTGGCAAGTGGTATTTCTGTAGTACTAAATACGCTACTTAATTATTTATTGATTTTTGGGATTGGTATTTTTCCTAAAATGGGTACAGCCGGTGCAGCACTAGCTACAAGTATTGCAAGGATTGCAGAGTTTCTCATTATCTTTGTCATGTTTATGAAGGTTAAGAAGCAAAAGGATTTATGCTTTAATATTAAGTTTGTTTTTGAAAGCAGTTTTCTGAAGAAAATACTAGAGATTTTAGCACCTATTTTAGTCTGTGAATTCTTATGGAGCTTAGGAGAAAATGTTTATGGCATTATTTATGGTCATATTGGCACCAAGGAATGTGCAGCTATGTCCATTACTTATCCTATTCAAAACATTGTAATTGGCGCATTATCAGGTGTTTCAGCTTCAGCAGGTATTATGATTGGCAATGCCTTAGGGGGAAGTGATCATCAGGTAGCTTATGAAAAGTCTAAGCAGTTTTTAAAGGTCACTATCACTTTAGCATTAGTCATTAGTGTGATGATTGCTGTGTTTGCAAGATGCTATGTAAGCGTTTTTAGAGTAGATGATGCAACAAGGCAAGTGGCAGTTTATATATTGTATGCCTATGCCCTAGTCTTTACAGCGAAAGTCATTAATATGGTATTAGGTGGGGGCGTGCTCCGAAGTGGTGGCCAGACCAAATATATTATGGTAGTAGATATTATAGGAACTTGGTGTATAGGAGTTCCTGTAGGGTTTGTGGCAGCTTATGTACTGAAACTACCCATCTACTATGTGTACTTTATGATTTCTCTTGAAGAATTTGTAAGGG
>CALGWE010000526.1:0-1063 GCA_937935915.1 uncultured Clostridia bacterium | reverse complement strand
ATATTGTAAGTTCCAAAGATGATATCAATGAATTTAAAGTTTTTCTTTAAGTTATCAAGTACGATATCTTGTTGCATCATACATCCGCAAAGGGCAATCATTAAGTTTGGATTTTTACGTTTTACACCTTTAAGTGCACCTAAACGACCATAAATTTTAAGTTCAGCGTTTTCGCGTACACAACATGTATTATAAAGTACAAAGTCTGCTTCCATTTCGTTTTCTGTTTTAGAATAACCGATTTGTTGAAGCATCCCTTCAATTTTTTCTGAATCTCTAGCATTCATTTGGCAACCAAATGTACTAATGCAGTATTTAAGTCCTTTTCCTTTAAGTCTTTGTGCTAATATATTAATAATCTCATTTTGACGTTTTGCTTCTTGTGTTGAGATTTTAATTTCTTGTCTTTCACTCATTGAGCGACCTCCTACTATTTGTTTTCTTTGTACAATATCCTTTTTATTTTACATTAAAAGACAGTATGTTTCAATGGATAAACCTTGCATTATGACTTCACCTGACATCTTTTATGTAAAATTTACATGAAATATTTTGATGCTAATTGTTTAAACTATGATAAAAGGAGCTGATCAAAATGGCAAAAGATAGTCAAATAGACCCTAAAGGTGTACGTATGAAAAAATGCAATTATCAAACCCCTCTTACTTCTGAAGAAGCTAAGAATTCCAATCGTACACACAAAAAGCAATCCTTACCTACAGAAGGTTTCCAAAACCCTAGTCGTAATTACTAATTTTTACATTATTTTATTCTTACAAAAAAATAAGGAGTTGGCAAGGTACCACTCCTTTTACATATTCCTTCAAATGCAAAAAAGATGTTGCAACCTGCAACACCTTTTTCCACTACTTACCTATTTAATTGCTATAGTTGGCATCTTTTCTGCTGCGTCATACCCTACTATAATATGTTCATCTGCCAAGTCACGTATTTTAATGTAATTAAAATCATTATATAAAATACGCTCTACTTCTTTAACCGTTCCATTTATATTTATTTTTGTCTTTGTTACAATACTTGTCTCACTTACAATAATGGCTTC
>CALGWE010000525.1:0-2459 GCA_937935915.1 uncultured Clostridia bacterium | reverse complement strand
AGGTGTTGCTGTTTCTGCATTCCCTCTTAAATTTTTAAATTCTATTTCCTGCATTGTTATTCCCCCTATGTTTTTTATTTAATACCCCTATTATATTAAGGGCTACTAACCTAAAATTTTTTGCCTTACATCATTTAAATTCATCTTCATGCTAAAATATGTACTTTTAACGGCGCCTTCTAAATCAGGTGATAAGTTAGAATGAATATAATAAGTACTGAGCCCCATTTGCTTTGCCCCTAAAATATCGCATACATAATCATTCCCAATCATAATAGTCTCCTCTGCATTGAGACCATATTTCTCAAGAGGTTGTTTATAAAATGCTGCATCTGGCTTCTTGCAGCCATATTCTGAAGAAATAAAAATGTCATCAAATAGCGCTTCAATGCCTAAATACTTAAGCTCATAACGGGTAAAATGTTTTGTGCATTAGAAAGCAGATAAACCTTCTTGCCCTTTGCTTTTAAGCTTTGTAATAATTCCTTTGCCCCATCATAAAGCTTAATATAGTCTGTGGACATAATACGAAACATTTGTCCTGCATAAATACTTTGAGTTAAATCGGCTTCAACACCTTTACGTATAAATAAATTTTGAAACACATATTCTAGCTCAATTTCAGGGTAAGCTTCATGGGTGTCATCTTGCTTTTTCGCTATGCCCTTAGACCCTTTTTGCTTTTGCCTTATCTTTTCTCTTTCCACTTCTTCTAAATAGCTCTGCTTTAATTCTTCAGCTGTATACTGGGCTCCATAAAATCCATAAAAAACACTTAACTTCTCCCAGAGCTCAGTCTTTTCTTCATCTGTATGAATATCTACTAAGGTGCCATATAAATCAAATAAATAATTTGTATACATCTGTGCCTCCATCATCTCTATTTTATAGTCTCTACATAGTCTTATTATAACACCTCAAATAATCAAAAAGAAGCTATAGCGAAGGTCTTTCCTCACCATAACTTCTTTTGGTTTATGTATCTTAATCTATATCTATTAACCCTTCTCTTAAATGTGGTTTGCTACTTCAAAAGCATCCCAAATGCTGTACATAATATTCGCAACTTTTTTAGCATCGCCTAATAAGTAGATTTCAGGTACATCGAATTGTACTTCTTGATATAAACTATCTTCTTCTTTGTAACCTACAGCTAAAATGACACTATCACATTTTACTTCTTTATTTTCACCATTGCAGCTTATTGTTGCAACGCCTTCCTCATAGCTAAGCACTTTAGAAGAAGTCATTACTTCTACGCCTTCATATGGCACAAGACGTTCAAGCATTTCTTTATTGGCATGACATAAAGGTGCATTGACAGCAAGTATATGTGGCATTGCTTCTACAAGTGTTACTTTTTTGCCTTGTTGTGCTAGCCATAAAGCTGTTTCACATCCTACAAGTCCTCCGCCCACAACAACTGTTTCATTCCCAGCATCTTTGGCATTTGTTAAGACATCTGCTGCTGCATAAACATGGGCATCATCTCCAAGTGACATCATTTTTGGATTAGAACCTGTAGCCACAATGACTGTATCATATTGTCCATTTAAAATGTCTTCTTTAGTAACTGCTTTATTTAATGTGACAGATACTTTTAAGAGTTCTAATTGTTTTTCATAATAAGCAATAAGTGCTAAATCATCTTCTTTGAATTTAGGTGCACCACCAGGGATAAGGTTACCACCAAGTCTGCTGCCTTTTTCAAAGAGCTCTACTTGATGACCTCTTGTCGCTAATACTCTCGCAGCTTCCATACCAGCTACGCCCCCACCAACAATCATGACTTTTTTAACTTTTGTAATAGGTTCATAACGTGTCACACGTTCTCTAGCTGCTTGTGGATTAACGGCACAGTTAATCATAGAGAATTCTTGAATACGTCCCATACAACCTTCTTGACAAGAAATACATGGGCGTACTTCGTCATATCTATCGGTACGTAATTTATTAACGTAATCAGGATCAGCAAGTAATGGTCTACCTAAGCTGATGATATCACAATCGCCATTTTCAAGAGATGCTAAAGCCATATCCGGATTATCCATACGTCCTGCACATAAAACAGGCACATCTACCACTTCTTTAACCATCTTACAGAATTTACGGTAAGGTCCTTTTTCTAAATACATTGGTGGGTGATTCCACCACCAAGCATCATATGTCCCAACGTCTGTATCTAATGCATCGTAGCCATATTGTACTAATAATTTAGCAGCTTCTAAACCTTCTTCGATGTCACGGCCTTTTTCTTCGAATTCCTCTCCTGGAAGTGCCCCTTCACGCCAATCTTTGATCATACTCTTTAGGCTAAAGCGAAGGGCTACTGGGAAGTCTTCCCCACATCTTGATTTGATTTCTTCTACGATTTCTTTTGCTAAACGTAAACGATTTTCAAGGCTTCCACCATATTCGTCTGTTCTTTGGTTAAACATAGAAATAGCGAATTGGTCAAT
>CALGWE010000524.1:0-4481 GCA_937935915.1 uncultured Clostridia bacterium | reverse complement strand
AGCGTGCTGACCACTCCATGCGGAGCGCCCCTCTTCTATGCCAAATTACCCGATGAAGCTACTAAAAAAGGACTACTTCACTATACAGTAGCCCTTTCATGATAAACTCATTCACTTTTCTCTTCTCACCCTCCAGCATCTTTTTTGAGCTAAAGAGGGTTTTGTTATAGTAGACTAGTTGGGGATGCTGGGGGCAGCTAGTCTACATTCGGAACAATTTGTTGAGTCTCTTAGTGAAGATGCTCAAAGCGTTCTTAGGTTGAGTGTCTGAGCGAAGCGAGTTTTCAACCGTTGCTTTGAGCATCAAGCTTAGAGACTCACAAATTGTGTAGTCGTAGCTAGATGACCCCAGCATCCCCAACGGATGTCTCGCTATAACAAATTACCCGATGAAGCTTGAAAAACGTGCTCTTACTTCTTCTTCCCCAATAATTTGCATAATTGTATATAAATCTGGTGTATTTGTTCTATGTGTTAAAGCTGATCTTACAGCTCCAGCTACATCTGATACCATACCTTTGAATGCTTCTGGATCTTTTTTGTAAGCTTTTCTATCTGCTGTATATCCATTTGCTACAGCGTAAGCTTTAAGTTCTTCAAACCATTCTTCTTGTGTTGTATTGAAGTTATAAACTTCTTTGTATCCTGTAATGATTTCTTTAGCTTCTTCCATTGTTACTGTTTTAGGAAGCTCTACTTCTGTTTCACCACTAAATAATTCATTATAGAAGTAGCAGATTTTCTCTTTTACTTCTGACCCTTTACGAGGTTTTGGACCTTCTTTATCAATACCAAAGATAGCTTTAGACATTTCTTCGTGTGCTGTTACGATTTCATACATTTCTTTATCGAATTCTTTAGCCCACTCTGTGTAAAGTGTGTATACTTCTTCTGCTGGCATTTTTGAAATAACGTCTTTACTTACGTCATTTAATTTCACAAGGTCGAAGAGTGCCCCACTTTTACTCATTTTATCAAGTGCTACTGGGAATTCTAAGTAATCAGCTTTTGGATTTTCCATACGCCATTCTTCGAATGTAGAGTTGATGATATTTAAAAGGTACTCTACTACAGAAGCTTTTGGATATCCTTCTTCTTTATAGTAGCTTACAGCACTTTCTGGGTCTTTACGTTTAGAAAGTTTACGTTTAGAATCTCCGTCTAATTTCATAACGTTTGGAATATGTGCATATTCTGGTCTTTCGAATCCAAGTACATCAAAGAGTTGTACGTGAATTGGAAGAGATGATAACCATTCTTCACCACGAATAACAGTTGTTGTGCCCATTAAGTGGTCATCAATTGCATGTGCGAAGTGATATGTTGGAAGCCCATCAGCTTTGATAATAACAACATCTTGAATGTTTTCTGGGAATGATGTTTCTCCTTTAATAAGGTCTGTGAATTGTACACGTTTTTCTGCATCCCCAGGTGATTTTAAACGAAGAATGTATGGTGCACCTGACTCAATTTTTGCGATCGCTTCATCAGCTGATAAATTTCTGTAGATTGCATATTCACCGTAGCAACCTGGTGTAATTTTAGCAGCTACTTGTTTTTCACGCATTTCATTTAATTCTTCAGGTGTGCAGAAACATGGGTATGCAAGACCTTTTACGATTAAGTCTTTTGCAAATGTTTTATAGATTTCTTCACGTTCACTTTGTTTGTATGGACCATAGATTCCTTTAGAAGTTTCTTGACCTGTCATGCCTTCATCGAAATCCATACCGAAGTTGTGCATTGTTGCGATTGTATCATCGATTGCACCTTCTACTTCTCTTTTTTGGTCTGTATCTTCAATTCTAAGATAGAAGATTCCGCCACTTTGATGTGCAATTCTTTCGCTAACGAGTGCTGCGAATACACCACCAATATGTTGGAAACCTGTTGGACTTGGTGCGTAACGTGTCACTCTTGCCCCTTCTTTTAATTCTCTTTTTGGATATTTGCTGATAAAGTCAGCTGGTGTTTTTGTGATATCTGGGAAAATTAAATCTGCTAGTTTTTGTAAACTCATGTTTCCACCTTACCTTTTCATTAGTATTTTCATTTATAAAAACCTTCCCCTTTAGGGGAAAAGGTACTTACTTTTTTACATCTTTTTTATTATACCTATCGAAATGTTTCTTGTAAAGACTCGCTCTTTTCACGTCTTTATAATTTGAAACCTTGGCAAGTTGTTTAAGCTTTCCTAAGAGTGTGGCATTTTCACCATAGGTCTCATCTTCTTTAATAAGTGGCCTTTGAATTGGCTTCACTCTTTCTAATATAAGCTTCAGCTTCTCATCTGTGCAAATCTCCTTGATATTTTCAAAGCGCTCTTTAAGATCCTGATCAGTTTTAATGCGCGTTTCATTCCTAATGGCTGCAATGACCATACCTATATAGCGAAGATCTAATCGATTGCGTACTTCCGCTTCCATTCCAGCCTCTCTTACACTCTTTTCTAATAAATAATGGACACGCATTTGGTCTTCCCATATCTTCTTATTATAAGAGTGTAAAATAGACTTAGGATTTTGCACATAATGATAATATACTCCTGGCTCTATTTGTACCCCATTACTTTTTAAAAGGGCTTGTACCATAAAAACTAAGTCTTCCATAATAGTAATTCCAGGGGTAAAGCGTAATGCATTTGCCTCTATGAAATCCCTTTCATATAAGCCTCGCCATACACAGCCCATAATATACACATATCTAGGCATTAAATCGTCCATACCAATCATATCTGGAATAATTTTTTTGCGTACCATCTTGGCATCTAAACTTGTCTCCTTGAAACCAAAGTATTTTGGAACACTACGTTTCTTCGTATCTTTAAAATAATTACATAAACAAATAGGATAAGGCGAGGCCTTAATCCCTTCATAAAGTTTCTCATACATATTCGCTTCTAACCAATCATCTGGATCTACAAAGCCTATATATTTTCCCGTTGCTACCTCAAGCCCTGAATTTCTAGCTAAGGCAACGCCTGCATTTTCTTTGTCAATCACAACTATACGACTATCTTTAGCAGCATAATCTCTGCAAATTGCTAAACTATTGTCCTTAGAACCATCATTCACTAAGATAATCTCTAACTTTTGATAAGTTTGATGAATGAGGGACTCTATGCATTTAGCTAAATATTTCTCCGCATTATAAATCGGCACTATAATACTTATACAATCCACGTAACTTCTACCTCTCTTTTACAATGTTCCTTAATATTATATGGTATACCCTGTAAATTTATCATGAATTGCTGCTTTATGCACGCTATGCTTCATTATGAATAATATCTGAGAACTCTAGAGCCCTTCTATAAAGGGTATTCCCCTTTTCATCTAAGTCATAAGATTCATATGGTACATCTTCACTGCTAAAAGCTGGTAGTTCTACAATGAACTAACTACCTATGCCTACCTCGCTATACACCATAATTGTTCCTTCATGAGCTTCTACAAAGCTTTTTACCAATGATAATCCTATGCCACAACCTTCTTGCTTCCTTGTAAATGTCTTATCTGCTTGTCTAAAACGCTCAAAAATTACCTCTAATTCGTCCTCTGGTATACCTCTACCTGAATCTGCTACAATAATCTGGACCTTATCTCCTTTGTCTACAATATCCACCATTAACATCCCCCCTGGATCTGTAAACTTCACTGCATTAGAAATAAGATTTAGAATAATTTTTTCAATCATCTCTGGATCACAATAAACTACCTTTTCCTCTACATTTGTATCAAATTCAAAGGTAATGCCATTTTCTTGTATATAAGAAAAAACAGATTGACTAATATCCTCTACTAAACTGACAATATTATAATTTTGTTTACTGGCTTCATAATAACCGGCTTCTATCTTGGCCATACTTAAGAAATTATTAACAAGTTTAAGAAGTCTTAAAGCATTTTGTTTCATAATGCTTGTATAATGTTTGCCCTTTGATTTTCTTCGCCTAATCTGCCACATAAATCCTCTGTATATATTTCCATAGACTGTAGTGTAATAATCACAACATTAAGCGGTGTGCGTAACTCATGGGCTACGTTAGCTAAAAAATCACTCTTTAACTTCTCTAATTTCTTTGTTTCTTTAATAATATTACGTTCTGAAATATCTCTTACCACAGTCATAATCATATCTCTACTATTTAATTTAAACTTATGGTGTACGACCTCTACTGGAATAAATTACCCTGATTTTGTGCGATATTGTGTCTCATACATAACTTTATCTTCTCTTGCTAAAATTTCATTGAACTCTTCTTGCTGATTTGAATCCCTATCCTCTAAAAAGCGTATATCAAAATCCGCTAGACTCATACGCTTACATTCTTCTTCATCATATCCAAAATTCTTACATGCTGCTTGATTAAATTGATAAAAATAAGTATATGTATAATCCATAGAATAAGTTGCTATAAAAATAGCATCTTGAATCCCATTAAAAAGTTGATAAAACTTACGTTGATTTCTTTGTAAATC
>CALGWE010000523.1:0-15804 GCA_937935915.1 uncultured Clostridia bacterium | reverse complement strand
ACTCTGACATATCCATCTCCTATTATCTTGTGTTATTAATTCCACTCATCTACTTGCACATTTTAAGAATGTTTAAAACATCTTCTTTATTAAGTGGCACATAAGCATTTTTAAGATCACCAATTCTTACGGCTTTTTCTGCCATAACTTCAAAGTGAGTCTCGTCAATGCCAAGTTCTGTAAGTGTCATTGGTAAACCACAGTTTCTAAAGAAATTCTCTGGCAAAGAAAAGTCCTATAACAAGAAATATTATATAGCTGCAGGCTGTTATGAATATACCCTGCACAGCCATTTTATCAGCTTCTTCTGGCAGATGCCATACATTCTTACCATACGTTGCAAATTTATCTACTGTGTCTTCACTTAAGATATAACGCATCCATCTTGGTGTCACAATGGCAAGACCTACTCCATGTGTAATATCATAAAAAGCACTTAATTCATGTTCAATTGGATGACAAGTCCATGAACCTGGTTTACCTGCACCCACAAGTCCATTAAGCGCTAAAGTACTTGCCCACATTAAGTTAGCTCTTGCTTCATAATTAGTAGGTTCTTCTAAAGCTATAGGGCAGTATTTGATACATGTTTCTAAGAGATTTTCTGCTAATCTATTTTGAATAAATGTGTCCCTTTCTTAAAATAGTTTTCGAAAATATGAGACATAATGTCGGCTGTACCTGCTGCTGTTTGACGAGCTGGTAAAGTATATAAATACTCTGGATCTAAAATAGAACTTTGTGGGATCATCTTCATAGAAGCTGTTCCTAATTTTTCATTAAGCTCCATATTAGAGATTACTGCATTTTTATTCATTTCTGAACCTGTAGCAGCTAATGTAAGGACAGTCACAATTGGTAATACTTCTGTAATTTTGCTAGGATCTAAGGCAAGATCCCATGCATCCCCATCATAGTAATATCCTGCACCAATTACTTTAGAGCAATCAATTACACTACCGCCCCCAATAGCTAAAATTACTTCAATCTGATGTTTACGGCAAAGCTTCACACCTTCTCTAACTGTTTCAATTTTAGGATTAGGATCTACCCCTGGTAATTCAACAATATTGCAATCTGCAAGTAACTCCTTAGCTTTGTCATATATGCCATTCTTTTTAATACTTCCTCCGCCATATACGAGTAATACGTTTTTCCCATGTTTATGAATCGCTTCTGGTAAATTGGCAATCATACCTTTACCAAAGTAAATCTTTGTATAAGCATTAAAAATAAAGTTGTCCATATTTCCTCCACTATTTTGTATTATTTTGTTCTTACTTATCTTATCATTAGATACATACTTACTACAATGGATTATTTAACTATTCAGAAGTTTATTTAAATATTCTTTAAGCACCTTAGCTGCTTCTTCATGTGCCTTTACACCTGGATGCCATCTTGCACCTATCGTTTCATTTGTTGTATTTGGTAATCGCAAATAACTTACAGATTGGTCATCTGTCTTAGCTTGGGAGACTTCTATTGCGCTGCAAATAGTTGTTTCCATTGGTATATCTAACATACCATATGCCCAGACTAACTGCGCCTTTGGGTTATAGCTTCTAAGTTTCATCAAGAAATCTATCATAGCTTCCTTAATTGCATTTAAGTCCTCTTCATTATAAGTGCCATCTTCATTTAGATGGTTCTTATATATTTTACCCGTTACTTCATCTTTCCACTCAGGCGAATTAAAAGCACCACTATCATTGGTACCTAAATTAATCACTATCACATCTGGTTGCCAACTTGCAAAATCATAAGTTTCATTAGCACCTAAAGCTTTATTCTTTTCTCCATTTAAGAGACCACATACTTTGTCATAGTACAGTGGCAAGGCACTATAAGGATTGTTATCCCATCCTGAAAGTACCCCCCAACCACTTTGAGAAATAATATGATAATCTGCATTTAAAGCATTAGCAGTCATCACTGCATAGTTATTGGATGTACTAAACCACATAGAAATCCAATCTTGTTCTTGCATTGCACCTATGCTGCCTTCTCCTGAAGTAATGCTATCACCTATGAATTCAATTTTATAAGCCTTATCTTCTAATGCTTCAAATGTACCATCTGTTTTAAAACCATGAATCTGTACGCAGTGAGCTGTATCTAGTGGCATAGCTGGCGTTTCTTTTAAAACTTTAACATTCTTTATTACTTCTGGATTCATATTTCTAAAGAGACAAATCCACTTTTTCCCCTTTTCTAACATTTGTCTTGATATATAAGCACCATTAATTACTACACTCATCCAAGGCTCATATGAGTCATAGTCTGCTTCAATTTCTACCCAAAGTTCACTTGCCTTTACATTACATTCAACGCCACTTCCTGTCCAAAATAGTGTAAGTGGCTCTCTGCATGCAGTTGTCCTTCCTAAAACTCTTAAATTTGAAATCTCATTTACCCCAAAACTTTTCATCTATTTTCTCCTTTATATAAAAATGTAGTCTCCTATGTGAAATTTGTTTTAACGCTGCGCAAGAGCTTGTACATAATACTTAGAGTATTCCCCTGCAAGGAACATAATGGTTTTAGTTACCATATCCTTAGTTTTTTCATCCATGGTATTAATTGTTTTTAAGATTACACTTATATTTTTAAGCTTCTCTGTTGTAAGTTCATTAATAGTTTTAGCCCCTGTGGCTTCTAGCGCCTCAAAGACACTGTCAATAAACTTTCGTTTTTCATTTACTTCTAACTTACCTAATAAATCTGTTAGTGCATCATTTAACCTTTTACTATTTTCACTAATACCTTCTAAATATATGAGGTCATTTCCCATAACCTCCCACCCCATAATATCATGCTGCAAAATACCTTTATTACCACTTTTAATAACTAGGTATTCTTCTTCATGTTCTAGTAACATACCTACAACAGAAGACTCAGGAACAATAGTTTTAATCTTATGTAGCATTTCTCTATAATTTTTGCTTTGGGTCATTTCTTTATTAAAACCAGGACCATCATTGTTATAAATCCTAAGAATTCGGCGTTTTAACTTTGGATGACACATAATTCCCGCATACATGGCTAAATTACCACCTTTCGAATGTCCACCTAATCGTAATAATCTTCTATTACGCTTAGTCGTCGACTCTAGGTAAGTTAATGCCTCTATTTGTGCTGGTACTGGTGTTATATAAACCATTCGCAAATCTTCTTTCCAGCCTACTAAAGTATCATCTGTTCCTCTATAAGAAATATAAGTTGTGCCATCTCCCAATAAAATGTGTAGTGCTGCAAATTGCTTTTCATCTGCATAATCTATAGTACTTACATAATTACACAAACCTACATGCCTAAACCTAGTTGTTTGAGCTACCTTCTTTAAAATAAATGGTGTTAATCTATTGGATATAGTCTGCGCCTTAAGTTCTTCCTCTTTATACATTTTAAAAAACAATCTACTGGCTTCTTCTAATGTGATAATATCTCGATAGGCTGGCCCTGCTACAATGCCATCAAAAGCAATATATGACACCAAAGATAATATTAAGTTATCTATCTCATTAAAAGGTGCTTGTGCAAATGTTAAGTCGCCACGCCACATCAAATAATCCTCTACATTTGCCATAACCTTCCCCCCTATACAACTTACTTTATTTCCCCCTATTCACGATTATTATACTACAGTTTAAATGCATTGTAGCCTATAAATAAATTATTTCATATAGGTTCTAAGCGCTTTAATTTCTACTTCACTTAAATAGCGCCAACTTCCATATTCTAAGTCGCCCATTTCTACATTTAACAAACGTATACGTTCAAGTCTAATCACTTCATAGCCAAAATGTTTGCTCATCCTTCTAATCTGTCTATTAAGCCCCTGCGTAAGGGTAATCTTAAAAACATCTTTTTTTATAGCTTCCATTTTACAAGGTCTCGTAACTACTCCTCCTAAATCAACGCCCTTCCTCATCCCTTTTAAAAAAGCTTCATCATAAGGTTTATCAACTGTTACAATATATTCCTTCTCATGTTCATGCTCCGCCGCAAGTATAGCATGAGCTAAGTCTCCATCATTGGTAAGTAATATAAGCCCTCTTGAATCTTTATCTAAGCGCCCTACTGGGAATATATAATCTGGATAATTGATATACGAAATAATATTATCCTCCACCTCACTTGCTGCTGTACAAGTTATACCTACAGGCTTATTGAGTATAATGTAAATCTTCTCTTTAGCCTTTAAAGGTTCTCCATCTAAATAAATCTCATCCTCTTCTTCTACCCATTGCCCAGGAATTGCAAGCTTGCCATTTACAACAATCCTTCCTGCTTCAATCATTTCATTAGCTTGTTTTCTAGAACAAATTCCTTTGTTGCTTAATAATTTATTTATTCTCATCTATGCTGTCCTATTCTTATATATAATTTACTAGCTCTACTTATTTATAATCTACTATTAACTGTCTAACATACCCTAATTTTTAAGGCTACGTCTGTCAGTATAACACAACAATATGATGGAATGGATTATTATTTCAATGCATTAAATAATTATAGCTAATCTTGAATATACTAACCTTAATGTTATGGTAAAAAGGAGTTTCTATAATGAAAAAATCTATTAAAAAGCTATTTTTCCCTCTCTTACTCGTATCGCTGGTACTATCATCTATACCACTCCAAGCTTCCCGAATGAGTTCTCAGGTTAATATCCCCTACACAAAATCTCAATGTGAACTTCAAAAGGCAGAACAAAAACTTTGGATTGATCACGTATCTTGGACAAGAAGTTATATCATTAGCGCCATTGCTTCTCTCCCAGATCAGAATGATAAACTTTGGCATCAAAATGCTGACAAAATTGCTGAGTTTTTAAGCAGTGCTAATCCTAATTACTCACTAAACGATTTAAAAGATATGTTATATCAACATTTAAAATACCTTACAGATCAGGTGGTTGCAAGATTAAGTAATGATTGGAAAGCAGATATTGATGCATATGACAAGGGAGAAGAACATATGATTCATTTTGCAGATGGCATCATCAAACAGTTCCCTGAAAAATTCAAATAAAAATATTTTGATGGCATGCCATACTTTGCCTCAATTAATAGTCCTAAAAGTAAAAAATGCCTTCTTAATAAGATTTAGTGCGCTAAATTCTTATCAAGAAAGCGTTTTTATTATATTAATTGCTCTTTTTTTTATACAAATACATAATCATTCGTTACAGGTTGTAATCCCCTTGCCTTAATGGCATTATAAACTTCTTCGAAAGTGCGGCTATCTGCAATTTCAAATTGGTCATCACCTTTATCTGCAATTTCTTCTTCCGTGTGACTACCAATACCTGTGCTAACACCTGCTGATATTTTAGTTGCAGCAAGGCCTATCACATGATCTCTAAATTCAGCGCGTTCTCTTGTAGAAATGGTAATACTTGCAAATGGCATAAATAAGCGATACGCCGTAATCACTTGTAAAAGTTGAGTTTCATGAACATCTTTAGGATTAATTTGTGCATTATTTATAATTGGTCTTAATCTAGGACAAGAAAAAGCTATTTCTGCATGAGGATATTTTCTTTGAATAAGATAAGCATGCATACCTGTCGCAAAAGCATCTTTTCTAAAATCATCAAGGCCTAAAAGTGCTGCAAACCCTACTCCTCTCATGCCACCTTTTAAAGCACGTTCCTGGGCACACATACGATATGGAAAAACGCGTTTATGTCCTGCAAGATGTAATGTTTCATATTTATCTGCATTATAAGTTTCTTGAAAAACTGTAACAAAGTCTGCACCACATTCATGTAAATAGGCATATTCATCACTATTCATTGGATAGACTTCAAGTCCTACCATTTTAAAGTACTTACGTGCAATTTTACAGGCTTCTCCTATGTATTTTATATCAGACATTTTGCGGCTTTCCCCTGTTAGCAACAAAATCTCTTCAATACCCGTCCCCGCAATAGCAGCCATTTCTTTTTCCATCTCTTGTGCATTTAACTTGGCACGTTTAATTTTGTTATGGCAGTTAAATCCACAATAGATACAATAGTTCTCACAGTAGTTTGCTAAATATAAAGGCGTAAACATATACACACTATTCCCAAAATGCTTTCTTGTTTCCTTCTGCGCTGCTTGTGCCATTTGTTCTAAAAAAGGCATAGCCGCTGGTGAAAGAAGTGCTGCAAAATCCCTTGGTGTACGCATCTCCTTTTCTAATGCTCTCTTTACATCTTCTGCTGTATAACTATTGTAATCATAGGCATTCATCGCCTTAATAACTTCTTCCATAATACCTGGTTCTAAAACTTCCATACCTTCCATATAAGCCATATGGTCTGTTCTTATTTCACTCATATTATTTATAGCAGTAACTATGATTTTACTGCCCTCTCCCTTCTATTCTTTCTACATATTTTTAAACCTTTTCTAGTCTTGTAAAAATCCTGTTAAAGGAGATGAAGCACTTGCCCCACTTGATAAAACACGCCCAAGTCCAGAAAGATATGCAAGTCTGCCTGCTTCTATAGCATTTCTAAAAGCCCTTGCCATCATTGTAATATTTCCCGCTGTAGCTATTGCTGTATTCGCCATAATAGCCGCTGCCCCCATTTCCATTGCTTCACAGGCCTGACTAGGTGCCCCAATACCTGCATCTACAATGATAGGCAGATCTATTTCTTCTATTAAAATCTTAATAAATTCTTTTGTACAAAGCCCTCTATTTGAACCAATAGGTGAAGCAAGTGGCATAATAGCAGCTGCACCTGCATTTACTAAATCTCTTGCCACATTTAAATCTGGATACATATAAGGCATAACAATGAAGCCTTCCTTTGCTAAAATTTCTGTGGCTTTAATAGTCTCTGCATTATCTGGTAATAAGTATTTACTATCTCTCATAATTTCGATTTTTACAAAGTCGCCACACCCTACTTCTCTTGCAAGTCTTGCAATACGTACAGCCTCTTTAGCATCTCTAGCCCCAGATGTATTAGGTAAAAGAGTTACATCTTTAGGAATATAATCTAAAATGTTTTCCTCACTTCCAGTATTAGCACGGCGAACTGCCATTGTCACCATTTGTGCCCCTGCTTCTTCTATAGCTGCCTTGATAAGTTCTAGGCTATATTTTCCTGAACCTAATATAAATCTGGAATCAAACTTATGCCCACCAATTACTAATTGATCTAATGTTTCTACTTTACTCATATCTATTCTCCTTATTTCTATTTTTATAGTTTCTAACCTGTGTTAAACTCTGCTTTTAAACTTCCTCTATATTTAAAATAAGCCTTAATATCATATTGGCCTGATGACCTGCACAAATGCTTACTCTAGGTGCCATAAGTCCCATACCTGGCTTTGCTTCATTATAGAAATCCCCACAAATATATAGGCGTTTATTGATCTTCTTTGTTTGAATTTCATTACTACTTGCATACCCTGCCATTCCAGAAGCTGCTACGATTTTAATAGCACCTTTTTCTTCTAATAAACTATTTACAAGCATAGCTTTAACCTCTGGCTTATCAAAGGCTTCACAAACTATTTCATCGGTTTTAAAAAGTTCTAATACATTCTCCTGTGTCACTTTCACTGTATCAATCTCAACATTTATATAAGGATTAATTTCTGCTATTTCCTGTTTTAAGGCCTCTGTTTTATACATCCCTAAATGTTTAATTTTATACATTTGACGATTTAAATTACTCGGCTCTACAATATCAAAATCTATTAGATGTAAATGCCCTACGCCAGTTCTTGCAAGTTCTATGGCAATATGGGACCCTAGTCCCCCAAGTCCTGCAATAGCTACTTTAGCTGCCTTTACTTTCTCATGTACACTTGGTGTATGCCTTGCACACATTAATGCCTCTAACTCCTCTTTACTTGGCATTTCGCCCTTTACGATAAAAGCTATTTCATCCCCTTCATAAATCGCTAAGTCTTCATCTGTTTGAAAGCCATTATAAATTGTAATTAAAGGGAGTCCTTCTTTTACCCTCTTAATGCCTTTATTTAGAATTTCTTTTTGAAGTGCCCATAAAGACTTTCCTTCTACTTCCTGTTTTTTCCCATTAATTCTTACTTGCAACCTAATCTCCTCCTAACTTTAATCAGCCTCCACCTACAAAATGTATAATCTCAATCTTATCTTCATCACATAAGTAAGTTGTTTCATAAGTACGTTTAGGTACAATCTCCTCATTAATTTCAACAGCTACAGTTTCTACTCTATAACCTGCCTTTTTTAAGAATTCTAATACTGTTACTTTCTTATACTCTTGTTTTTCACCATTCACTGTAATCATCTTTTCACCTCCAACGCTGCAATTTAAATTAAAACGCAAAAAAGGCCGCACGAAAGAAACTACACCCACGGTGGTGTACCCCTTCATGCGACCTTTGTCACACTCTTATTCAATAAGCATTTGCCTACTGGTCTTAAATGTTATATGCAATTTTTAATTACTAATATTATAGTAAATTATTTGTGTATTGTCTAGTGGTGGAATAAACGAATACCTGTAAAGCACATTGCCATGTTGTGTTTATTACATGTTTCAATAACTTGCTCATCTCTGATAGAACCACCTGGTTGTGCTACATATTTTACACCACTCTTATAAGCACGTTCAATGTTATCACCAAATGGGAAGAAAGCATCTGAACCTAAAGCTACATCTTGCATACCATCAAGCCATGCACGTTTTTCTTCTTTTGTGAATACTGGTGGTTTTACTTTGAAGATTTTTTCCCATTCACCATCAGCTAAAACGTCCATGTAATCTTCTCCAATGTAAAGGTCAATTGCATTATCTCTATCCATACGACGAATAGAATCTACGAATTGTAAACCAAGTACTTGTGGAGATTGACGAAGATACCAGTTATCAGCTTTGCTTCCTGCAAGACGTGTACAGTGGATACGAGATTGTTGACCAGCGCCAATACCAATCGCTTGACCGCCTTTAGCAAAACATACAGAGTTAGATTGTGTATATTTTAATGTGATTAAAGAAATGATAAGGTCAATTTTAGCTGACTCAGGAATTTCTTTATTTTCTGTTACCACATTACTAATGAATTCATTATTAATTTCAAGTTCATTACGGCCTTGTTCAAAAGTAATACCAAATACTTCTTTATGTTCAATAGGTGCTGGTTTGTAGTTTTCATCAATTTGAATAATGTTGTAAGCACCTTTTTTCTTAGCTTTTAAGATTTCTAAAGCTTCAGCTGTGTATCCTGGAGCAATGACACCATCAGATACTTCTCTACCAATAATTTTAGCTGTAGATTCGTCACATACATCTGATAAAGCAATGAAATCACCAAATGAAGACATTCTATCAGCACCTCTAGCTCTCGCATAAGCACAAGCAAGTGGAGAAAGTTCTCCAAGGTCATCTACCCAGTAAATTTTGCTTTCGATTTCTGTAAGTGGTAACCCAACAGCAGCCCCAGCAGGAGACACATGTTTAAAAGAAGTCGCAGCAGGAAGCCCTGTTGCTTCTTTTAATTCCTTAACAAGTTGCCAACCATTAAAAGCATCAAGGAAGTTAATATAACCTGGTTTCCCATTTAATACTTCAATAGGTAACTCACCCTCATTCATAAAAATTCTAGATGGTTTTTGATTTGGGTTACAACCATATTTTAATTCTAATTCTTTCATATTCTAAATCCTCCATATTACTTCGATATTATTAACTTACAAATATCTCTATTTCCAATCCACATAAATACTTGTTTATTCACCAAACGATATCCAAACATTAATGTTTCGTTACTCTCACTACTCAAATATTTCCGTTCATCTTATACTCACTACTAGTACTAGACAAGTAACTCCATTCACTTCTAACGTCCACCCTAGCATTTGTGCCAAGGGCCGCATTTTGCAACCGTATCATCACATCGCGTGGGGTGTGGGTAAGTGCAACATTACATTTTATCTAACCAGTCAGTCAAAGTAACTCAATTCGCTTCTCTCGCCCATCCTAGCATTTGTGCCAAGGGCCCGCAGCTGCAACCGTATCTATACATCGCGTGGGGTGTGGGTAAGTGACATATTACATTTTATCTAACCTTCGACCGTAGGGAGGGTTAAGGAAAATGTAATATGCCACTTACCCATGCCCCTCAACGGCCAATCTACGGTTGCTATCCCGCCGGCACAACCTTATACTATTTATTTTTATTCACGATGCGTGTTTCATACTCACCCGTTTCAATATCAATATATCTTACAAATAAAGAAACTTTATTTTCTTCATTTAAGCTTTCCCATAACATATTTGTAAATTCATCAATTTCTTTATCAATGGCTACAAGTTTAGGTTCTCCTTCAAAACTTGGAAGTGGATTTTCATTGCATTTGTAAGTATGAATGAAACGTCCTTCGCCAGCTTTTGCATTATCATATGTAAATGTGTAACGATTACAGCAAGATGGGTCCCCATTATTGCTTTTTAAGATAGACATTGCATAGTCATATTTGCCGTTTTCAATATGCATAATACCTGAAATTCTAGGTGTGTAGTTAGGGGCATCTGGTTCAAATTCACGTGTTTTAAGCGCTGCTTCAAATGTAAATTCTTTGTCCATAAGTTCATAAATTGTATCTGTTTGGTCACCATTTGTTACGATTGTACGATTTCCAAGTACACGTACTGGTGCATAAATGATTAAACTTGGATCACTTAATTTAGATGGATCAAATGCTTCTGTACGAATGCCTTCACCTTCTGTAACAAAAACACGGTTTCTACTATTTTCACTTCTACCCATGATGAAATAAGCTGTTACTGCTTTTTTACCATCAGCTGATCTACCAATTACGATACCTCTACCTGGATATGGGTTTGCTTTTAATTCTTGTTCTAATGCGATCATTTTCATTCTCCTTTTAATCATTCTTAATATGCATTCACTTATTGGGTGATACCCCTAGGTTGTTTCTTTCAAAGAACCATAAAATTGACACACGAAAAAGCCGACAACCTGGGTACCCTAAATAAATGGTGCCCAGGCGGTCGGCTTCTAATTATCTGTACTCCCTGTGGGTACTCCCACTTATCCGCCAGTCATACAGAACGTACTTTTAAAATACACTATTTCAGATTTATTTGCAACTACTTTTATTAAAAAATATGCTATTATTTATAGTTTTATGTCAAGACAAGTTATATTTTATAACCCTAAAATTCTCTCTACAATAAATACCACTACGCAGCCACTTGCCGCTACCATAAGTAAGCTCTTTTCTAAAAATGCCATTAATAGTGCTACGCCAAATCCAATGCCTGCTGAAATAGGACTTTCTGTAGACGTTAAAATTGTTGGAAAAGTCATAGCAGCTAATGTAGCATATGGTACATAAAATAAAAATGACTTAATATAAGTATTTGTGATTTCTTTTCGAATAAGTGTTAAAGGCAACATTCGAATTAAATATGTTACCCCTGCCATCACAAAAATATATAAGTAAACATTATGCGGCATTATGTACAACCTCCTTTTTCTTCTCATCTACAGGGAAAAGCCAGGCAGCAATACCTGCTATAATTAATGTTAAAATAATAATTCTAAAACCAAATGAAATCTCTTTTAAATAAGGTAGTATACTAAACAATAAACTTCCCACCATACTACTGATTACAACGCCACATACAACCTTATTGTTCTTAGAAGGTGGTATAATAATGGCTAAAAACATACCATATAATGCAATACCCAAAGCACTACTCATACTAGCAGGTAAAAATTTTCCTGAAACTACACCCAAAAATGTGCCCAATGTCCATCCAGAAATAGAAATCATAATAAGTCCATAAGAATAATAAGGGCTCACCTTTCCTTCTTTACATACAGATACACCAAAGATCTCATCTGTCACCCCATAAGCCACAAGTAATCTATGTCCTAGCCCTGCACTAGGTTCTAATTTCTGTGAAAGAGAACAAGACATTAGACAGTATCTTAAGTTTAAAATAACTTGTGTACAAATCACCTCATAGTAACTTGCACTTGCTGCAATTAAATTAAGTCCCCCAAATTGCCCTGCTGAAGTTACATTGGTAATAGATAATAGTACAGCTTGAAAAACACTAAGCCCCATTTCCTTAGCAACCATACCAAATGCAAAAGACACTGCAAAATATCCTAAGCAAATAGGTACACCATCTTTTATACCATACTTAAAATGACTACTCTTTTTCATACATCTACTCCTATCTCAAAATAAATACTCCACCTCTTTTTTATTTACAAAAGCCCTAAACTATTCTTAATATTATATTATTTTTACTTTTCTATAACAACATATATTCATCAAACTTTAATTCATCGCAAAAAAGACTATGGTACCCAATTATACCATAGTCAATAATATAGTTTATTACTTAAAATATTCCCCTTACTTTTAGTCTTCTTTTAAAAGTTTTACTAAAAGGACTCCACCCTGAGGAATTTGTAAACTAAGCATTTGATCCACGCTAATCTCTTCTGCTGTAAGTACACAGTATGCGATATAATTTCCCTCTAAATTCATAGCTGATAGTGGGATTTCCACATTTAGTTCTTCTGCTGTTTTATTAAAACAACTTAAATATGTGCCAGTTTGGTCACTACTATATAATAAAATTACTTCATTCGTCTCAAAAAATACTTTTGTGTCTTCTGTAATTTCAAAAGCTTTTAATATAAGTTGCTCTTTAATAGATGGTGCTTTGCCACCTGCCTTAAAAAAAGCTTCTATTTCTAGTGCTGTAATATTATTTTTAATAACCTTTGCCTCTTTAGGCACAACAATATGTTTCATTCTATGACCTCCATTCTAGCATAAGCTTTTACTTTTTCTTGCTCATTATTATATCATTTTTAAATTTAAATAAAATATATTTTCCCATTAAATTACTTTTACAATATTAAATTTTCTTTACATTTATGTTCTTTCTACAAATTGACACATATTGTTTATATATGTTACCATATAAGAATTCGTATATATAATTTTATAAGGGGATTTATATAATGAGTACAAATAATGATAATAAGTTAGGCACTGCACCTATCGGTAAATTAGTCGTTAGTATGGCAATTCCAGCAGTTATTGCACAACTTGTAAATGTTTTATATAACATTGTAGATAGAATGTATATTGGACATATTCCAGAAGTTGGTGCAAAGGCTTTAACAGGAGTTGGTATTTGTTTCCCTATTCTAATGCTTATTTCTGCCTTTAGTGCCTTTGTAGGTTCTGGTGGTGCACCACTTGCTTCCATAGAACTTGGTAAAGGTAAACCTAAAGAAGCCGAAAAAATTCTTGGTAATGGTACAACTGTGTTACTTTGTTTTTCTGTTATCTTAACAATTGTTTTTATGATTTTTAAAGAACCATTCCTACGTGCCTTTGGTGCAAGTGATGAGACAATTGTTTATGCCCTTGAATATATTACAATTTACTTATATGGAACGATTTTTGTACAAGCAGCTATTGGTCTTAATACCTTTATTACTTGTCAAGGACGATCTACCATTGCCATGCTTTCTGTTTTAATTGGGGCAATTATTAATATCGTATTAGACCCTATTTTTATATTTGGCATGAATATGGGGGTCAAAGGCGCTGCTCTAGCAACTATTATTTCTCAAGCTTGTAGTGCAATATGGGTTGTTGCTTTCTTAGTTTCTAAAAAATCTACTATTCGTATTCGCCTTGATATGCTAAAACCAAATTTTAAAATTATTGGTGGTATTGCTGCTCTTGGTATTGCACCTTTTATTATGCAATCTACTGAAAGTTTAATTAATATTGTTTTTAATAGTGGGCTTCAACATTATGGGAATGACGTATATGTAGGTTCTATGACTATTTTGCAAAGCGTCATGCAACTTTTTGTATTACCAGTTCAAGGTATTACACTGGGTACACAACCTATTATTAGTTACAACTATGGTGCTAAAAACTTTGATCGT
Source organism: uncultured Clostridia bacterium (assembly GCA_937935915.1). Classification (GTDB taxonomy): domain Bacteria; phylum Bacillota; class Clostridia; order Lachnospirales; family Cellulosilyticaceae; genus Cellulosilyticum. The sequence goes on along the minus strand of CALGWE010000523.1, from coordinate 1,843 downwards.
GTAAAGAAAACATTTAAATGTGTTTTAATTATCACCGTAACTGTAACATGTATTTGTACACTTGCTGCCTTTGCTTTTCCAACGCTCTTTGCAAGTATGTTTACAAAAGATGCAGAGCTTATTGCTTTAATCAAAGTAGCTATGCCAATCTTCATGGGTGGTATTTGGATATTTGGTGTGCAAATGGCATGTCAATCTGCCTTTATGGCAATGGGGCAAGCTAAGATTTCACTTTTCTTAGCTCTTCTTAGAAAAGTTATTCTTTTAATTCCACTTGCGCTTATCCTTCCTCGCTTCTTTGGCGTAATGGGAATCTACTGGGCAGAGCCAATTGCAGATATTTTAGCAGCTATTACAACAGGAACTCTCTTCCTTATTAACTTTAAAAAAATCTTGGCTAAGGCTGAATAGATTAAGGTTACAGTGCAAAATCTTACTAAACTATAAATCAAAGAGGCTACTACATCATGTAATGTAGTAGCCTCTTTGGTTTATAGTGGCTTTCTTCCTACGGAAGTATTGTCACAAGTTCTGTCTCTGAGGGCTTCAATAGGATTTTCTTTATCTTCATAACGATAATCCATTTTATTTTTGCTAATATATTGATCTATAACTTTGTGACTTGGTACTTCTTCTACATTTTGATTGACAATATCTTGGAATGTAAAGAATAATGATTCCTTAGATAGATCTCCAATATTTGTATATTCATCTCTAATAGAAGTAAGTTGCACTGTATCTTTTAAGATATTACGTACATACTCTTTATTTTCATGGAGTTTTAGAAGTTCTGGGAAATTGCCATCTGGTATAACTTGTTGCCACTCTTTGCCTTCATATTGTTTGAGGAGGTCTGCTGCCTGATGTAAATGATTAATTTCTTCACAGAAATGTTCTTCCCATATCTTTTTAATACAAGGATCTGTTTCATCCTCATAACAAGAATAATATAAGTAACACTCTGTGTATTCATGATTTAATAAATTTTCAAGCCATGTAAGATGTGGGTCCATTAAACCGCCATAATGACTTACATGTTCTTCTTCTACGAGTCCAATTTCTTGATATAAATTTCTACCAATATCAGACTCATAAAATCCTGCTACATTCATATAATAATTCATTGTTTGTTGCTCTGCTGCTGTAATAATACCTATATCAAGTTTTGTAATAGGTGCCGCTTTGCAATAATCTACATAAGCTCTAATATTATCTGTTGGATAACGATGATGTGCAATAGTAGGTCTTCCTGGCATAATTTCTGTATAATGTCCTACTAAGTTTTCAGCTTTAATACCACGTTCCATTTCTAATAAATCTGAATAGCGATAAAGATGATCAAAGTCTTCAAGTAGTGCAAAATCTAACGCCATCTTTACGTGTTTATCAGGTTCTCTTTTAGCTAGTGCTGCTGTTAAATCAACTGCAAGTTGTTCATAACTTATAGTTGTTTCAAGAATCGTTTCATCCCCTGGCTTAAGAGTAGCTATAATCTTTTGTTGTTGTTGTTCACTTCTTCTTGTAGCAGCAATAGCACGCCTTAAATCATTATTTGTACAATGACGTGAAAATTGATGTGAAAACCAGACTGCCTCAAATTCTGTCCCATTCATTAAAATAATACGTGTTTTTGTATAAGGATCTACTTCATTTTTGTTATAAGGTTTTGGATAAATACTACGCCAATCCTTAAACAACTTATTTAAACTCATTGGCTTCTCTAAAAAAGGATTCATAAATTATATCTCACTTTCTTCTTTAATCCTATAAAATTCATTAATACCTTTAGTATGACTTATTTTATTAATCTCATACGTTTTTATATCACAAAAAGGAGATAGCA
>CALGWE010000522.1:0-2797 GCA_937935915.1 uncultured Clostridia bacterium | reverse complement strand
AAGTTTCGTGTCATAGGACCTAGTGTAGCAGTCATTAGTAAAATAGGTGATGTATATAGATGGCGCTTACTTATTATCGGCGAAGAACGTAGTTCACTTTTAATTTATGGTAAGTTCTGTTTAGATAAATTTTATAGACATGAAACAACTAATAATATTAAAATAGGATGGGATATTGACCCATTAACAATGCTATAAGTATAGTATTTTATAGAAATAAAAATTTAAGCAAGATGACAAAAAATAAGGAGGCTATTATTATGGCAATTAGAGCAATTAGAACAGAAACAGGGAATGATGACCTTTTAAGAAAAAAATCAAAAGATGTAAAAGTATTCGATGAAAGCTTATGGGCTTTATTAGATGATATGGCAGAAACAATGTATGAGGCTGATGGTGTAGGAATTGCAGCACCACAAGTAGGTGTTTTAAAACGCGTATTTATCGTAGATATTGGTGAAGGTAGAGTTGAATTCATTAATCCAGAAGTACTTGAAGTATCAGGTGAACAATTTGGTGAAGAAGGATGCCTTAGTGTACCTAAAACATATGGTAAAGTAAGAAGACCAAACTTTGCAAAATTACGTGCGTTTGACCGTCATGGTAACCAATTTGAAATCGAAGGTACAGAACTTATGGCAAGAGCTATGCTTCATGAAAATGACCACCTTAATGGTAGATTATTTATCGATTTAGTAGAAGGCGACTTATTTGAAGTAGAATAATTTACTTAAGATATAAGTAACCTAAAGGAGGCTTTTTAATGAACGTTGTATTTATGGGTACACCAGATTTCGCAGTACCAACACTTGAAAAACTAATTGAAGAAGGACATCATATTAGTGCAGTTGTCACACAACCTGATAAACCAAAAGGAAGAGGAAAAAGCTTAACAATGACACCTGTTAAAGAAGTGGCACTTAAGCATGACCTAGAGGTTTTACAACCAGTTAAAATTAGAGGAGACGAAGAATTTTATAACCACATATTATCTTTAAACCCAGATATTATAGTAGTAGTAGCATTTGGACAGATTCTTCCTGAGTCAATTTTAAACATTCCAAAGTATGGTTGTATTAATATTCATGGTTCTCTCTTACCAAAATACAGAGGAGCAGCTCCAATTCAATGGGCGATTATGGATGAAGAGCCTACAACTGGGGTAACAATTATGTATATGGATAAAGGCATGGATACAGGTGATATGTTATTTAAACGTGAAATGCCAATTGAGAAAGATGACACTTATGCAAGTTTACATGATAAAATGAAAATTGTAGGTGCCGATACATTAATTGAAGCCCTTCCGATGATTGAAGCTGGTGGGAAAGAACGCGAGAAACAAGATGATACAAAGGCAACTTATGCAAGTATGATTGATAAAGCACTTGGTGAAATTAAATGGGATGAAAGTGCTTCAAAAATTGATGCAAAAGTACGTGGTTTAAATCCATGGCCAGCAGGCTATACATCTTATCAAGGTGGCACAATGAAAGTTTGGCGTGCAATGCCTATTTCAGAAACAACAAATGAAAAACCAGGTACAATTATACGTGTAGATAAAGAAGGAATGGTGGTACAAACAGGAACAAGCTGTTTACTTATTGAAGAAATTCAAATGCCAAATAAAAAACGTATGCTAGTATCTGAATATATTAAGGGGAATACCCTTGAAAGTGGTACAGTACTAGGCATATAGTATAAGGAGTGAAGAAGATGTATCCTTATTATGGTGATGGATATGGTGCAAATGGTACTTATATTTTAATTACAATTGCTATGTTGATTTTACCTCTTTATGCAAGTATGAAGGTGCAGTCAACTTTTGCAAAATATTCTAAAGTAAGAAGCTTATCAGGTTATACAGGAGAAGAAGCAGCAAGACGTATTCTTTCAATTAATAATATTTCAATTCCTATTAAACCAGTACGTGGTTCAATGACAGATTTTTACGATCCAATTCATAAAGAACTTGCATTATCTCAAACTGTATATGGTGAAACATCTATTGCAGCTTTAGGCGTAGCAGCTCATGAAGTTGGGCACGCTATACAAGATAAAGAATCTTATTCTGCATTAGTTTTTAGAAATGCCATAGTGCCTGTAGTAAACTTTTCATCAAGCTTATCATGGATTTTGTTTTTTATTGGAATATTACTAAGTTATAGTACTTTAGTAACTATTGGTATAATATTATTCTCAGTAGTTGTACTTTTTCAATTAGTAACATTGCCAGTAGAATTTAATGCCTCATCAAGAGCATTAAAACTTTTAGAGGCAAGAGGAATATTATATGATAAAGAAGTAGAGGGAGCTAGAAAGGTATTAAGTGCAGCAGCATTAACTTATGTTGCAGCAACACTTATGGCTGTTTTACAATTAGTAAGACTTATAGCTATAAGTAACAGAAATTCAAATGATTAGAGGTTAAAATATGAATGCAAGAAAAATAATAGTTGAAATATTAGACAATGTCTTATTAAATGGAGCATATTCAAATATAGAAATAAATAAGCAATTTGCATCTAATGATATAGATCCAAAAGATAAGGGATTAATAACAGAGGTTGTTTATGGAACAATAAAATACAAAAAAATGATAGATATAATTCTTTCAAGTTTTGTTGCTGATATTGGTAAGATAGATGAGAGTGTAGTAAACATATTAAGAAGTGCTATATATCAAATGAAATTCTTAGATAGAGTTCCTCCATACGCAATAGTTAATGAAGCTGTAAACTTAACTAAAGAAACTGAACCTAATTTAGCTAAGTTTGTAAATGGAGTTTTAAGAAAT
>CALGWE010000521.1:0-2797 GCA_937935915.1 uncultured Clostridia bacterium | reverse complement strand
TAATTGGTTCCCTTTGGTAAAATAATGACATCTTTAAATCCATTACCCTCTACACCACATGGTGCATAGTGAAGTGTTGTAGCATAAAGTTCTACTACTGTTCCTTTTGGTACAAAGAACGCTTCAATTTTACTTGTATCATAAGTGAAGTCAGAAGTAATATCTTGCATCTTACCTACTAATAAGATTAAGTCTGTTACAGCAATATTGATTTCTGAATCTCTATGATATTCTACTGCATTTAATTTTTGGTTGTGACCATTGCAATAGCCAAGCTGAATAGGCATTTCCCCATAGGCTTTTTTAGCAAATTCTTTAGCTACTGCTGTTTGTTCAAGTTCAAATACAGAAGGCTCATAAATGACATCTTCTGGCACTGGACTATGTTCCATTTCTTTCATAAGTTGTGAGCAGTCATAACCTGTTAAAACTCTACCATAAGCTTTAAATTTTTCATCTGAAACTTGATATTTTTCCATATTCCCCTCCGTCAATTTATCCAAAAAATTAATGCTACAACCTTTATTTATATAAAAATTGTAGCATTTTAATATTTGTCCTTCTACCAAAGTCTTAACTATTTAATGGCACTTTTTTGACATTTACGATATTCACTTGGCTTTTCACCATACTTATCAAAGAAAGCTTTACAGAAAGCCTTTTCATTTGGAAAGCCATTATTAAGGGCAATCTCACTTAAAGTATTCTCACTGTTTAACATTTCCTTGTAAGCACTTTCTAATCGTATTTCCCTTAAATAATCTTTGAAATTTACTTTGGCATACTGCTGGAACATACGTGATAAATATGCTGGAGCATATCCAAATATCTTTGCAACTTGTTCTAGTGATAGTCTCTCTGCATGATGCTCTTTAATATAAGCTGTAACCTTTGAAAGGCGATTTAATTTCTTATTAGATAGGATTAAAGTTTCTTCTACATTTTCAATACGGTATTTCGTGACTAGCTCATATAATAGTTTAAAATATTTACTTTGCACTTCAAATTCATAGCCTATTTCTTTGGCAGTATACTTATCATAAATCTGCTTAATGAGATTCATAATGTCCTCATCTTCTTCTCTTGGGCTATGTGAAAATAATATGTACTGATCTTTTATATATTTCTCAAAAGTCGTTAACGGAATTTGTAAAACAATTGTATAGTTGGCTTCTGGTGCAACGACAGAATGTATTTCATTAGAATTTAAAAGCATAAATTTACCTGGCGATAAGTGATACTGGGTATCGTTAATATAATAATCCATCTCCCCTTTATAAACGGCAAATATTTCCACAGACTGATGCCAGTGTTTTGAAACCTTATAATTTCCCTCTTGTCCTTCAAATAAAAATACACGAAAGTTTAAATCTTCATTAGGCATAACAATTTCATGTTTAAAATCCATTTTCTCTATTTAACTCCATATCTCTATTTAATATTTGTCAGTTACCATATTTCCTATCTATGTATTTAATTATAATAATATATAATATTTTAAACAAACATTATTTTAGACCTTTTATTAAAGTCATTAATTATCCATTTTTATGAATTAATGTCGCATTACTGTACATTCTAATAGATATATATTTCAAAAAAAGGTAGGTAAAAAAAATGGTTATACACGGTGATGTGGCATTTATGATTATCTCTACAGTCCTTGTTTTGCTTATGACACCAGGACTTGCATTCTTTTATGGAGGACTTGTGGAACGTAAAAATTCCTTAGCAATGATGTTCCAATCTTTTATTGCTATTGGCATTGTCCCTATATTATGGATTTTTGGAGGTTATAGTCTTGTATTTGGCAATGACATTTATGGTGTAATTGGTAATCCTGCACAGTTCTTTGCTTTTAGGAACTTTCCTGTGCTCATTACAGAGCTTTATGATAACACTATTCCAATATTGCTCTTCTTCATGTACCAAATGATGTTTGCTATTATTACAGCGCCCCTTATGACAGGTGCCTTTGCCAATAGGTTATCACCTATGGGCTGGATTAAAATCTTAATCGTTTGGATGATTCTCATTTACTTCCCTGTAGCTCATTGGGTATGGGGGGGAGGCTTCCTTGCTAAATTAGGCTTTGTGGATTATGCTGGCGGTGCCGTTATTCATATTACTGCTGGCTTTGGCTGTATAAGTGGCGTATTATTCTTAGGACCTCCAGCAACTAAGCAGACGACTTTACCCTTCCACTTAGGTTTTGTTGCACTAGGAACAGCCTTTTTACTTGTAGGTTGGTTTGGATTTAATGCTGGTGGTGCTCTAGCAGCAGCTAATACCGCAGCTATTGTGTTTGCTAATACAGGTATCGCTGCTTCTTCTGCTGTAATTGTATGGCTGATTTTACACTATATCTTCCATAAGAGACTTTCTTTCTTAGAAATCCCTGTAGGATTAGTAGCTGGCCTTGCAACTATTACACCATGTTCAGGCTATGTGACACCTTTATCTGCTTTCTTTGTAGGCATTATTGGTGCTTTTCTCTGCTATTTCTGTGTCATTCTTGAACGTAAGAAAATTAGCGATACCTTAGACGTCTGGGGCGTTCATGGTATGGGTGGCTTTATTGGGACCTTACTCGTTGGACTTCTTGCAAATCCACTTATTAATGGTGTGAGTGCTGGTCTTAGACAATTTCTTATTCAACTCTTTGGCTGCGTACTCATTGCTATTTATTCTTTAGCTGTAACCTACGCTATCTTCTACCTTGTAGATAAAACTAAATCTATCAGAGTCAGTGCTGAAATCCAAGAATCCGGTCTAGATGACTATTATTTCAAAGAAT
>CALGWE010000520.1:0-1502 GCA_937935915.1 uncultured Clostridia bacterium | reverse complement strand
TGCCACTTAATAAAGAAGATGTTTTAAACATTCTTAAAATGTGCAAGTAGAACAATGAAATTAATAACACGATAATAGGAGATGGATATGTCAGAGTTAGATTTTATTTACAAAAGGAAAAGTATTAGAGATTTTAAAGAGACAGCAGTGCCAAAAGAAGATATCTTAAAAATGTTAGAAGCTGCAACTTATGCGCCATCACCAAAGCATCAACAAAACTGGCATTTTGTAGTTGTACAAGATCAGGAAAAAATCAAACAAATGGCAGAGGCAGTTGCAAAAAGTCATGAAGCTATTGCCAATATGATGGAAACAGAAGAAGAACAAAAGAAATATATGAAGTTCTTACCATACTACACAGCTTTTCAAAGAGGACCAGTAGCTATTGTTGTTTATGCTAAACCATATGATATGATTGAAGAAAAGGTTTTAATGGCCAATAATGTAAGTGAAGAAGTACTTGAAGTATTACGTTCACCACAATCAGCAGCGCAAGGAATTGGTGCAGCAGTAGAAAACTTCTTATTAGCAGCAGCTAATATGGGGTATGGCACATGTTATATGACAGGACCAGCGCATGCCAAAAGTGAAATTGAAAAGATTATTGGGTTTGATAAACCAGAATACTCAATGATGTCAATTATTGCATTAGGTGTGCCACAAGATGAAACACCAAAACAACCAAGACGTAAACCATTAGAAGATGTTGTAACATTCTTATAGGCTAATTTAATAACTTAATATATAAACTAGGATAGATTTAATAAACGGATAAACTTTATGATGAATCATTTATTGAGGTAAAGATTCATTATAGAATTATCCGTTTTTTATTATATAGGGGGATTAGAGATGGAAGAAAATGTTGAAAGAAGTATTGAAGCTACGCGTAAGGGATTTGAACAAAGTTTTAAAGAGGGAAGTTTATATAATAAACAAACTCAAAGTGACAATCATTTAAGACAGATAGTAGAAGCGTTAAATATAAAGCCTGGTAGTAAAATATTAGATTTAGGCACTGGAAGTGGGTATTTAGCTTTTGAAGTAGCCAAGAAGTTTAAGGAGTGTGAAGTTACAGGATTAGATATAGTTGTGCAAACACTAGAAGTTAATAAAGAAGAAGCAGTAAAAAGAGGGTTTAAGAATATAAGTTTTGTAGCTTATGATGGCGTTCATTTTCCTTTTGAAGAGGAAGAATTTGACTATGTGCTAACAAGATACGCATTACATCACTTTCCAAAGATTGAGGAAACCTTTAAAGAAATAAGTCGCATATTAAAGCCAAAGGGGCAGCTTTTTATAGCAGACCCTACACCTTGTGAAGGGGACTATGAAAGATTTGTAGATCGTTATATGCAGATGAAAAAGGATGGACATATTAAGTATTATACAAAGACAGAGTTTATCGATTTAGCAGCTAAGGCGAATATGGAGCTTAAGGCAGCCTTTGAAACAACTATAAGTTTTCCAAGAGTGAATGAAAGCGGATATGAGTCGCTTAT
>CALGWE010000519.1:0-2499 GCA_937935915.1 uncultured Clostridia bacterium | reverse complement strand
AATTTCACCAGTTGGGCCTACTAAAGCACCACCACTATTTCCTGGATTAATTGCTGCATCTGTTTGTAAAAGTGTCATTGTACGAGAGGCATCTACTTGTACCTCACGATTAATGGCACTAATAACACCTACTGTTACCGTATTATTAAAAGCAGCTTCCATTGGTGTTCCAATAGCTACTGCAAGCTGTCCAACTTGTACATTATCACTATTGCCTAATGTAGCAATACGAATACCTGATAAAGTTTCAGCATCTAGATTTGCTTTTTGTACTGCCACAACTGCTAAATCAGTAGTTACATCTTTACCAATAAGCTCACCTTCTACTTTTGTATTCCCTAAGAAATTAACAGCTAAGCTTGTAGCACCTTCTACAACATGACAATTTGTTACCATATAAATCTTTTTATTATCTTCTTTGAAAATAACGCCTGAACCTAAACCAGACTCATCATAATTACCTAAAAATGTTGAAATAACTTTTGTATTATAAATAGATACAACACTTGGTCCTACATTATTTGCAATATCTGTAATTGTATTATTAGTAGCCACAGGTTGTACCATGCCACTTGTACCATTCCCTGTAACAGATTTTTCAATAACTAAGTCACTGCCTTTATCCATTTTAGCACTTACAATGGCAAAACTAGTCCCAATCGCTGTACCACCTATTAAACTTGCAATTGTAACACCTGCTACAAATTTAGGCCATCCTGATTTCTTAGCCGTTTTTTTAGCCTTCTCCTCTGTCTGATACATTGGATTTGATTCATATGCATAACTACTTTGCTTCTCATTAACTTGACTTGTACTTTCCTCTATATTATGAATTGTTACATTATCATCTAACTGACTTGTCTTTGTATACTCCTCAGATGTTAATGTCTCTCTTCTTGCGGATTCCTCATTTTGATTAAAATCATTTTGTTCACTCATAAAGTATTCCTCCCGTCAATTTATCTTTTCCGTCAGTATAATTCGCCCATATGAAGTTTTTGTTAATTTTCATAACTTTCTTTTTGTGGTGTTAAAGAAAAATAAAATGTAACCATTTCACCTGGTTTGGAATGTACACCAACTGTTTCGCCATGTTGCTTTAAAATTTCCTTTACAATAACAAGACCTAGTCCAACACCTCTTTTATCTTGACCTCTTGAGCGATCACCCTTATAAAAGCGGTTCCAAATCATTTTTTGTTGTTCTTCAGATATAGCCATCCCACTATTACTAATCCGTACCCATACCTTATGATCATAATAAGAGGTCTTTACCTTGATTTGACCATTTTCATTAACAAACTTTAAGGCATTATCTAATAGATTTTGAATCACACGACTAATGCCATCCATATCACCCATAATGAATTGATGTTCTTTATCAAAATCCATTGTAATGGTGACTCCTTTATCCTTTGCATGGTTTTCCAGTGTGAGTATACTATTTTGTAACATACGATTAATATTAAGAGGTACCTTTTCTATAGTAGCTCTACCCTCTTCTAATTTGCTTAAGTCTAGAATCTTATTGGTCATATTAATCATACGTTTTGACTCATTAAGCACAATTTCCAAATACTTTTGCTGATTCTCAGCTGGTATAGTCCCATCTAACATAGCTGTTACAAATCCTTGAATAGAAGTAAGAGGAGAACGTAAATCATGTGAAATATTCGCAATGAAACTATTACGATTTTCCTCTATCTTATCTAACTCTTGGGCCATATTATTAAATGATGTAGCAAGTTGTGCAATTTCATCTTTCCCTGTTACTGCCATACGTTTATCAAATTGCCCACTTGCAATTTGTTTGGCAATAATATTCATTTCTTTAAGCGGATTGGTCATACGCTTAGCAATGAAATAAATCCATATAAACAAGACACTTCCAATAAATCCCACAACATTTAAGATAATATTACGTAGCTCATCTATTGTGGATAAAATAATTGGTAATGGTGTATGAATAAACAACGCATATAGTGTTTCACCATTGGTTTCTATAGGATACCCCACTGTTAAAACAGGTGTTGTAAAATACTCTTTAAAACCATTTTCTATTCCTACAATATTCCCTTCAAATACCTTTTCAATGTCTCCTTTATTTAGAATCATTTGATTATCCACAGTTCTAATATCATTGGATGAAAACATGTAGGTTTGACCATCTTGCCTCATAATCCAAGTTGTGGATTCCATTTGGCTTTCTAAAACTTCCATACGATAAAAAATCTTTTCAATGCCTTCTTCACGATAGGTGCTAAAATGCTCTAGCTTATAAAATTCCTCAGCTAATTTTTCAGCTTGCCTAATCATTAAATCCTTTGTGTAATCTACAAAATAATCACGAAATGTATTTGTAAATGTAATAAATAATATCATTAAAATGACTGTTAAAATACTAATATATACAGTAACTAAACGACTAAATAATGATGAGAATTTGAAGTCTTCTTTTATTTTTCGAACTTGTAACCTACTCCCCAAACGGTTTTTATGC
>CALGWE010000518.1:0-3385 GCA_937935915.1 uncultured Clostridia bacterium | reverse complement strand
TCAGGATTATTATCTTACTCAATTTGTCATCATCACACTATTGATGGCTTTTTATAACTCCCAAGGGCAATCTAGTAAGTCAAGAGATTATATGCGCGGTGGAGAATTATTGAATATGGTAGCTCAAAGATTGGAACAGGGTGCTAGATATATGCAGGAAAATGAGGAAAAAGAAGATAAGGGTGGCATTGCATATACCAATATGATTGAGCGTTTTACAGCACTTAAATCTACAGATGGGACAAGTCGTTCAAAAACAACTAAAGAAGGATTTATTTATCAAATTTTAAGTTTCTTAGAGTCTCAGAATTTAATTATCTATATTGAGGCTGATGATATGATTAAAACAACTAAGAAGTTAGATCATTTTATGGATTGGAATATCTTAAATAAAAATAATCTGGATAGAGTGAAGTATGTTCTAGAGGAGGTGGGTAAGAATGAGTAAAATGAATGCAGTACGTATTATTAATTTAAATTATAATAATAATAGTATGAAAATAGATGATGAAACCTTTTATTTACAAGGGAAAAGCACGTTGTTATCCCTGCGTAATGGTGGAGGAAAATCGGTTTTAGTCCAAATGCTTATGGCACCATTTATGAGTAAAGGGAAAAGAAATTTAAAGGACCGTCTGTTTGAAAGTTATTTTACGACCAATAGACCTACCTTTATTTTAGTGGAATGGTTAAAAGATCATGATGCGGGATATGTTCTAACAGGAATGATGGTGAGAAAGCGACAAGAAAATTTAGAGGAAATGGAACGTGAACCGCTGGAAATTTTACAATTTATTCATGAGTATAATAAACCCAATGCCTATGATATTCATCATTTCCCAGCAGTGGAATGTTATGAAAAAGGTAAGAAGCTTAAAAGCTTTGGCAGTATGCGTCAACTTTTTGAAGAAATTAAAAAGCAAAATCAGTATCAATTTAGTTATTATGACATGAGTCAGTCTCATCAAGCACGAAGATATTTTAATCATTTAAAAGAAAATCAAATTCATCAAAAAGAATGGGAAAGTATTATTAAGCCTATTAATCTTAAGGAATCTGGTCTGTCAGAATTATTTAATGATGCTAAAAATGTTCAAGGACTTGTGGAGAAATGGTTTTTACATGCAGTAAATGACAAGCTTAATAAAGAAGATGATAAAATTAAGCGTTTTAGAGAAAATTTAATGAAGTATATTCAGCAATATAAAAATAATAGTTCTAAAATTATACGTAAAGCATTAATTGAAGCTTTCAAAGAGGAGGCACAAAACTTATTTGAAGCAGCTTATGGGTTTCAAGCAGCAAAGGAAGAAAAGGAAAGTTTAGAAATGCGTATTAGTAGCCTTATACAGCTTCTCACTATGCGTATTGAGACATTAGAAGAACGTATTATAGAGGAAGCCAAAAGGGAAGAAACGCTTAAAAATGATATAGGCACATTACAATATGAAGCATTATGTGTAGAGATTTATCAAGAATTAGAACGTCAGCAGCAGTTAAATGTACAACTTACCATCAATGAGGAAAATGTAAGACAAAAGGAAAGTGAAAAAGAGAGGATGCAGTATCTTATTCATTGTGGGGAATGTGCTAAATTGTATGGGGCTTATCAAAATGCCTCTAGGGAAGTGCAAAAATATGAAAATGATTTAGAACACCTTAGTAAAAAGTCTGAAGACCTTGCACCACGTCGCCAAAATTTAGGTTATACGTTGAGACAGCATTATGAAGGGGAGAAATGCCTTTGGGAAAATAAAGTGAATGATTTAGAACAAAAAATAATTGAAAATGATAAGGCTAAAGCCCAATTAATAGAAATGGCAAAAAGTAATCGTGAGAAGAGTAATGTATTGCAGCAAAAACAGGGCGGTTGTGAGGCAAACATTAAAAACTATGATGCAAAAGAAAGACAGTACAATCAAAAATATCAAACTAATTTATGTCGTAATATACTAGGTTATTATGAGGAAAAGCTTTTTGAAGATCAGAAAAATGAACTTACTGAAGTAAAAGAAAACTTACAAAGGGAAGGACTTCATATAAAAAATCAAATTCAAACACATACGGAAGAGATTAAGTCACAAGGTGCTAAAGAAAGAGAAATCCATGAACTTATTATTGAAAAGACTCAAGTCTTAAAACAGGAAGAAAAAGTGTTAGAGGAGCTAGAAAGAGAGATAGTTGTTCGTAAGGAAATTATTAAATATGTAGGATTAGAAGAAGTTGATTTGTTTGATGAGGGTAAGATTATAGAAACTTTCAATAAACATATTAATGAATTGACACAAAAAAAATTAGAAATGCAATTTTTATGTGAGAAAGAAAAAGAGCTTTTTGAAACATTAAAATCTGGAAAAGTACTTAAATTACCAAAGGCTTTGGAGGAAGCTATCGAAGCATTAGGAATTAATTTGATGTATGGGATGGAGTGGCTTAAGAAGAATAGCTATTCAGAGGAAAGAAATAAACAGCTTGTACATGCAAACCCTTTTATTCCTTATGCCCTTATTATGACGCACAAAGAAATAATATGCCTTAAACAAAGTAAAATAGGCCTTTATACACAAACACCTATTCCAATTATTAAAAGAGAAGACTTAGAAGCTATAGCGACCTCATCGGAAATCAAACAGCTCTATGAGTTTGATAAGGTAAGTTTCTTAGTAGCTTTTAATGAAGGTTTATTAAATGAGGAAACACTAGCTCAAATGCTTGCGAGACAAAAAGAAAAGATAATGTCTATAGAAGAACAGCTTGAAAGAAGACAAGAAGAAATTACGTTATATGAAGCTAAAAAGAACAAAGTGATGTATAGCCAGTTGACTAAAGTAGGTTATGAGGAAGTTATAAAAGATGTAGAAGAAATAAAGCACATTATAACTAAGGCACAGATAGAATATGATCAGTGCAAAGAGAGACTTAATCAGTTAAGAGAGTTACTTGGTAATTTACAAAAGCAGCTAACAGTTACAGAAAATAAGTTGCATCAAATAAATAGTCAATTAGAAGCTATAGAGATTTTAGCTAAGGAGTACGTAGTATATACGGAAAATAAGGAAGCACTAAATCATATCAAAAAGTCCCTAGAAGTATTAGAGACAATGATTAAGGAAGAAGATAACAAGCGTAATGCCCTTTATAAAGAAGGAGAAGATTTAAATAAAGAAAAGATAAGTAGTTATGCCATAGTAGAAAGATTAAAGCAAGCATTATTACACTATGATAGGTATGAGCAAGGGGTACTTATAGAAAAAGATATAGAAGATATTGAAGCTGAATATAAAAGTATTACAGAAAAAATTTCTTTAGATCAGAAAAATTTAGAAGAACTTCTTGAAAAGGCGAAAATGGACTTCAAGGAAAAAGAAGAAGAGCTTCTTTACAA
>CALGWE010000517.1:0-3031 GCA_937935915.1 uncultured Clostridia bacterium | reverse complement strand
GCTTTAATTCTATTCACTAAGCCTCTCAGAAAATTACTCCACAGGTATCCTCTACCCACCACTACCTCAGCTGGTATTTTGGAACCTTGGGAGAGGAACAAAGAAAAAAGCGAATGTAATCATCTTGATAGTAAGTATAAAGGTTAATATCCTTATAGTATTAATATACTTGTATATAAATGCTAAGAGAGTGCCGCAAGATTAACAATAATTTTGCGGCACTCTCTTTTTCAAAATGGAACAATTAATATCTTCTTTTAAAACGTCAAGGGTTACTAGATGGAGCGCTGTTGGACTCGGGGCTGCCAGTCTACCTCTGAAGTAATTTTATGAGACTCTTAGTGAAGATAAGCAATGCGTTCTTAGGGAGGGTGTTTGAGCAAGCGAAGCGCGCGAGTTTCCGACCGTTGCATTGCTTATCAAGCTTAGAGTCTCAAAAATTACGGAAAGGTAGCTATTAGGCAAACATATAAGGTATCTTTTAACCTAAAAGCAATCCTATTGGTAACCTCATCTTCTCGTCCAGGCACCATACGTTATGAGTAGAAAAGCTGTGGGACTGGGGGCTAATAGTCTACCTCTGGAGTATTTTGTTGATAGCCTTAGTGAAGATAATCAATGTGTTCTTAGGGAGGGTGTCTGAGCAAGCGGAGCGCGCGAGTTTCCGACCGTTACATTGATTATCGAACTTAGGCTATCACAAAATACGGAAGGAGTAGCTATTAGCCCCCAGTCCCACAGCGGCCACCTACTCAATATACGTATCAGCCAAATCTATCTGTGAATTAGGCGAGAACTTAGAGAATACAAATTTAAGCTGATTACCTCCCGTAAGATCTAAATCAATTTTTTCAGGCAAGCTATCACTATTTAATGTATAGGTTGCCAAAAGGTCATTATCAAGATAAACACTGATAATACCACTAGTTGATTTAAAATCCTCACAGCCTAAAAGTCCTCTTAAATGATGATAATGCCCGCCTAGATTAAAGGAAGCAGATTGGACATTGGAGAAAGAGTAGCCTAAGTCATGGGTAATATTGCCCATACACATCGTTTTATTCGTCTTAACATCAGGAGCATAGAGATAAGCGCGATTTACATCATAGTCATAATGATAAACTTTTAAGATATCACTCATAGCCTTAGAATTAACGAGGTTACCAATGGTAAGGGTTTGATCTTCTGGGTCCCAGCAAACTTCCTCATTTGTAATAACCTCTAAAGTTTCATAGGGAATAAAGATTAAATCATCCTTCATGGCAATATTTTCTTTGATGGTGCGTCCATCAGGGAGAATAATGTCAGCAGTATTGTATTCTAGTTCTACTGTTTTAGGTGGAAAGATACCAGCACTGCAGACTAAAGGAATACAGATTACCGCAAATAAAACGAAGATTACACCTAAAATTTTGTTTAAATGTCTATTAAAGAAATGCATAATACAACCTCCTAATAAAATATACAGGTAATTTATGCAAAAATTACAGAATTATACTTTTTATTTTCAAAACAAGTAGTATAATTGAGTGTAAACAATGTTGAATAAATAGAAAAATGAGGAAAAGAGAAAGATGATAAAATTAAGAAAAGCAGAAATAAAAGACCAAGCCTTTATTGGAAAGGTATGTTTAGGAACACATAAACTATATGCGCCTTTTATGGGAGATGCTTTTATTAAACAGGCGCATAAATATGAAGACGCGTTGCCTTCGGGCTATCATATTGACATTATAGAAGAAGATGAAAGACAGTTAGGTTTCGTGGGTTATAGACGTAAGAGCGAAAAAATCATGTATATTGTAGCGTTTTATTTATTAGATACATACTATGGACAAGGTTATGGGACACAAACTATGAATTATTTAATAGATGAATTTCAAAAAGAAGGAATGGAAGAGATTTTATTAGAAGTACATAAGAAGGCTAATTGGGCACAAAAATTTTATGCGAAACAAGGTTTTAAAATAGCCTATGGCGAAGAAATCTATAAAAATGATTTACATGAACAAGAAACAACATTACTTCACAAAGAAATAGTTTAAAAATAATAAATTTATATAAAATATAAACTATTGTGATATAATAAAGTATCCTACAAGACAAAAAAGCTTCTAGGAACAGGGGACTATTACACCATTTAGTTAATCAAAATTATTACATAACAAAAAGGAGAGAAATATATGAAATCAAGAAAGATGTTAGCAGTTTTACTAGGCATGATGATGGCATTATCTACAAATGTTATGGCAATGCAAAACAGTGTAAAAGTAACAATCAATGAAGAAGAAGTGAAGTTTGATGAAGCAGCACCATTTGTAGATAGTAAAAATTGTACATTAGTACCATTACGTTTCATTAGTGAAAAATTAGGGGCTGGAGTGAAATGGGATGGTAAAAAGCAACAAGCTACAATTACACAAGAAGGTAAAAAAGTAGTTTTAACTGTAGGCAAATTAACGATGGTGGTAAATGGACAAGAAGTTAAAATGAATACGACTCCTGTTATAAAAGATAGCACTGTCTTTGTACCAGTTAAATGTATAGGGGATTTATTGGGCGTAGAAACAAAATGGATTAAAGAAACAAGCACAGTAGCTATTTCAAGTAAAGAAGCAGATCAAGCAGCAGAAATAAAAGATTCAGAAATAGTTGCTAAAGTAGGGGATGAAGTCATCACAGTAAGAGATGTTGAAGCACAAGTAAGCTATGAAATGGCTATTATGCAGCTTCAATATCAATACGAAGCGTCTTACTTTGAATCAGAAGAAGGTAAACAATTTATCAAAGACCGTAAAAAAGAAATCGTAGATTATATTATTAAAAATAAAGTGGCTTTAGTGAAAGGAAGAGAGCTTAAATTAGAGCCTACACAGGCTGAGGTAGAAGCTGAATACAAAGCAACAAAAGCAGCTTATCCTACAGAAGATGCCTTTAACGCAGCATTAAAGGATACAGGTTTAACAGAAACAGGTTATAAACAACAAATCAAAGATAATATGACAATCAAAAATCTCATGAATAAAGTAAG
>CALGWE010000516.1:0-1772 GCA_937935915.1 uncultured Clostridia bacterium | reverse complement strand
ATGGTATAAAGCTGTTGATTTAATAGGAGCAGCAATGGGTACTGCATTAAATAGTACAGCAGCATTATGGACAATAATATTCAGTGCATTATTATTTGGAGATAAAATAACTCCATCATTAGCAATATGGGGAATAGTAATAGTTTTAGGTGTCTTCATATTTACAATAGATCCAAAGACATTAAGAAAAAAAGCTTAATTTTAAAAAGTAAAAGGATAAGAAAATGGAAAGATATAAAGAAATAGAAAAAAGTATTATTAAAAAATACCGTAAAGAGATTTGGAAACGCTTTATTCGCGGTGTAAATGATTATGATCTTATTCAAGAAGGAGATAAAATTGCCGTTTGTATCTCAGGTGGAAAAGATTCTATGTTACTTGCAAAATGTATGCAAGAATTACAACGTCACTGGGTTGTGAAATTTGAACTTGTATTCTTAGTAATGGATCCAGGATATAATGAATATAATCGTCAAGTAATTGAAGAAAATGCTAAAGAATTAAATATTCCAATTACAGTTTTCGAATCACCAATCTTTGATATTGTAGCAGACGTAGAAGAAACACCATGTTATTTATGTGCAAGAATGCGTCGTGGTTATCTTTATAAAGAAGCTCAAGCACTTGGATGTAACAAGATTGCATTAGGACACCATTTCGATGATGTGATTGAGACAATTTTAATGAGTATGCTTTATAGTGGACAAATTAAAACAATGATGCCAAAGCTTCATAGCACAAACTTTGAAGGCATGGAACTTATTCGCCCACTTTACCTTGTAAAAGAAGAAGATATCATTGCATGGTCACGTTACAATGACTTACGCTTCATTCAATGTGCATGCCGTTTAACAGAGCACTGTAGTGTAAATGGTCAAGGTGGTGGTTCTAAACGTAATGAAATGAAACAACTCATTAAGAAATTTAGACAAACAAATCCACATATTGAAATGAATATCTTTAAAAGTGTACATGATGTCAACTTAGAAACAATTATTGGTTACCATGATAGAGAAAAATCATATAACTTCTTAGATGATTTTGATCAAAGATAATATATAGTAAAAAGGACTTTATGAAACTAACAATTTTAGTTTTATAAAGTCCTTTTTTAACAAAAGTTGATATGAATTAAGATTTTGTAAGGTGATTTTGTTAAGTAGTATTGAATATAAACTTAAAATATTTTATAATTAATAAAAAATATTAGATAGGAGCATTAAAATGAAAATTGCATTAATTAATGAAAATAGTCAAGCAGCTAAAAATAGTATCATATATGAAGCCCTTACAAAAGTAGTTGTACCAATGGGACATGAAGTAATGAACTATGGGATGTATAGCGCTGAAGATGAAACACAACTTACATATGTACAAGTAGGTTTACTTACAGCTATTTTACTTAATTCAAAAGCAGCAGATTTCGTTGTAACAGGTTGTGGTACAGGTATGGGTGCAATGCTTGCATCTAACGCATTCCCAGGTGTTGTATGTGGGCATGCACAAGATCCTGTTGATGCGTTCACATTCTCTCAAATCAATGCAGGAAATGCCCTTGCCTTACCATTTGCTAAAGGATTCGGTTGGGGAGCAGAATTAAACCTTCAATACATCTTTGAAAAATTATTTGGTCAAGAAATGGGTCAAGGTTATCCAAAAGAACGTGCAGAAATTATGGCTAAAAATAGAAATATCCTTAATGATGTGAAAAAAATTACACACAAGGATATGATGACAATCCTTAAAGAAATTGACCAAGATTTCTTAAAACG
>CALGWE010000515.1:0-2376 GCA_937935915.1 uncultured Clostridia bacterium | reverse complement strand
CACTATACTCGTCTAGCAGCTGCTGCATAAGGAATTTGCCTTCTAGCAGTTCTTTTTCAGGGACTATAGGCCCATTAAGATGATGCTCTAGGAGCAGCTGAGCTAAATCTTTAATCTGATAAGCTTTATTTTGGATAATATCTACATAACTTTCAAGTTGTTCTGGACTCGTATACTTTTTGTCTTTTATAAAATCCGTATAAGAGATAATGGCGGTTAAAGGTGTCCTGATATCATGAGATAAAGATTGGACAAGTTCCATACGTTCCCTTTTTAAATTTTCCTCATTTGCTAGATTATGTGCCAGTGTTTCAGCCATATTGTTAAGGTTATTCATTATTGCCTTGTACCGTCACTCTATAATCTAAATTCCCGCCCTCTAATTGTTCAATAGCGTGATTGATTTCTAATATATAAGAAAATTGCTGTGCAACTAAAAAGAGGAAAATGGCAAGAAATACAATGACTGCCCCCACAAAGCAAATGCTTATGATAATACTGAATAAATTATCATCTATTATAAGTTCAGTACCATGGTAGAGAGTATGCTCCATCTTTAAGATAAGGGCATAACACATACTGTGTAAAAAGGCAAATGTAAAAAGTCCAATGATGGCAGAGAGAAGCAGATAGCCTATTAAGGCTAAAGCAAGTTTAGGCATTTTATATGTCTTAATCAATATAGTACCCCTTTCCCCATGCAGTCTTAATATATTGTGGGTTTCTATTATCTTTTTCTATTTTTTTTCTAAGGTTTTTCACATGTACCATAACGGCATTGTCACCTACAGCTTCTTCTTCCCATACGTTATGAAAGATTTGATCAATAGAAAATATTTTTTTGCGATGTGTAATAAGGAGTTCTAAGATTTTATATTCTGTATGGGTAAGCATAATGTGCTCACCATTACAGATGACAGTTTGCGTATCTGTATTAACAGATAAATGACCTATAGTGATTGTAGGTGACACATTTTTTGCCTGTGGCTGATAAATGCAGTAGCGTCTAAGGAGTGCCTTAACCCTTAGGAGTAATTCTGAATTTGAAAAAGGTTTGGTGATATAGTCATCTCCACCAGCCGAAAAGCCCATAGTCTTATCAGAGTCCCCTGAACGTGCAGTGAGAAATAAAATAGGGGCCATTGTTTTTTTCCTAATTTCTGAAGCTGCTATAAAGCCTGATTTTTGAGGCATATTAACATCTAAAATAATTAAATCGATGGTGTCATCTACCATGTCGATACATTCATCACCATCACAGGCGAGTACCACCTCAAAGCCCTCACCACTTAGTAAGATATGCAGTATTTCTCTAATTTCAGCATGATCATCTGCTATTAATATTTTATGTGTTTGTGTATTGTTCATTATTAATCCTTTCAAAAGGCGCTAGAAAAGGCCTCTTTTATAGTTTACTTTTTTTTGTAAATGTTATATGTTATTATATTATAACTTATTAACGGGCAACAGGTATTCCTAACAATTTGATGAATGAACAAGCATTTCTAATATGAAAAACATATAGATTAGGGATTAAAATACGACATAGGATTAAAGTCGCATATGGTATATTGATGATACATAATAAACATTAATGAAGGGAGAATAGAAGATGTTAACGTATTTGGAAGGCATTCATGTAGATGAATATAATAGATTACGTGATGAGGTGGGCTGGGGAGCACTGCCTAAACAGCAAGCTCAAGCAGGATTAGATCATTCTAGTTATGTAGTATCTTGCGAGGAACAAGGAAAAGTTGTTGGAACAGCTAGAGTATTATGGGATGGTGAGTATATTGCCTATCTTGCAGATGTTATGCTATCACCAGACTATCAACGTAAGGGCATTGGGAAGCAATTAGTGCAAATGGTGATAGATTATTTACATACCCATGTTAATAAAGAGTGGGATATCATGTTTGTACTTGTAGCAGCAAAGGGAAAAGAGGGATTTTATAAAAAGCTTGGATTTGAAGAACGCCCAAATGAAAATTTAGGAGCAGGCATGAGTCAATGGATAAGGGCAGTGAAGTAGGGGAAAATTATATGGCAATAAATATAAAATATAATAGGGAAAATCATTTTTTAATAACATATATCCTAGTGTAAGGACGGCGGTCAAAAGCCAATGCCATAAAGCTTACTTATAACCCATAAACCTATAGTGTCATTTAGATGACATGCGGTGGCGGCGGAGAGGATGCCGGAGGCTCAGGTGAGTCGGCTTAAGGAATTACACACCAAATTTTATATTGTAAAGCATTTTGCAAAGCATGTTTTGATCATAAGTTTTAAGCTTTTGGTACCATTTCATGAAGAAGCTTAAAACCTATGGCCTCCCACCACAGATCGGAAGAGCGTCGTGTAGGGAAAGAG
>CALGWE010000514.1:0-3051 GCA_937935915.1 uncultured Clostridia bacterium | reverse complement strand
TCTATAATTTGTTTCATCATATTATCTGATATTTCTTGTTCCGATTTAAACCAATTAGACATATACTCATTTCTATTTGAGCCAACATTCGTACACCCACAGAAACTTAACATCAATATCATACAAAAAATAAATATTATTTGTTTCATATTATTTATACCTCATTTAATACTTAAATATTTTATTATCTCTTTCCTTTGTCATAAACTTCCCCAAGGGCTCTTGGCGGATTGTTATTTTTAGAGAAGAAAATTAATAAAATCATTGTTAATATATAAGGTAATGTCATAATTAAATCAGAGAATGTACTTGGTAATTCTAGTAATCCACTAATCATATAACCCCCTGATCTTGCAAATCCGAATAAAATACAAGCAATAAGAGTTGGTACAATCTTCCAGTTCCCAAAGATTAAAGCAGCAATGGCTAAGTAACCATAACCTACATAGAAGCTTGAAGAGAAGTTTGCTGAAATAGAATAAGCAAAGCAAATACCACCAAGTCCTGCTAAGGCACCTGAAATCATAACTGCGCTAAAGCGAATTTTTGCTACATCAGCTCCGCCCGCATCTACTGCATGAGGGTTATCCCCACAAGCACGTAAGCGCATGCCATATCTTGTTTGATAAAGCACATACCATGCGATAATCGCTACAATAACAATGATGATTTGGAATGGATAAATATCTTTAAAGAAACCGCCAACAACTGGAATCTCTGAAAGGACTGGCACTGAAAAACGTCCTAATACATCTAATACAAACTTAGATGAAGGTTTTCCAAAGATTATTGCATTCAGCTGACTTGTTAAAAATCCTGTTAGTGCAATGGCTAAAATATTAATAACAACCCCACTAATTACTTGGTTGGCTTTAAATTTAATACATACAGCTCCATGTAACATAGCATAAATTGTACTGCCTAATACTGCAAAAATAATGGCAATATAAAATGACATTGGTACTAAATCAGGGAAAAATTGTTTTGTTAAAATACTTGCTAAAGCTCCTATAAAGGCGCCCATTCCCATAAACCCTTCAAGAGCAAGGTTGGTAATCCCACTACGTTCGCTATAAATACCACCAATTGCTACAATAAATAGTGGCAATGCAAAGGCTAATCCATCAATAATGACTGTTTCCATTATGCCTCCTCCTTCATCTGCTCTTGCATTTTATTTTCTTGTTTTGTCTGATCTTCTAATTCATCTTGTGCACGTTTTAAACGATATTTGATATAAGTACCACATGCACTAAATAATAAAATAAGTGCTGTAATTACTGCGGCGATTTCTTGTGGCACACCTGCTGTACTACTCATATAAGTGCTTCCTTTACTAATAATCATAATAAGGAAAGCAGAAATCATACTCCCAATAGGTGTGGCATTACCAAGTAAAGATACGGCAATGGCATCATAACCTACTGATGAAAGCACTCTTGGCTGAATAGATGTATTGTAACCTAAGTAATAAGTTACCCCTGCAAGTCCCGCAAGTGCTCCTGAAATCAGCATGGCAATTACCATTGTGCGTCCTACTTTAATCCCTGCATATTTAGCGGCATTTTGATTAGCCCCTACTGTCTTCATTTCATAACCTAATTTTGTTTTATCTAAAATAAACTTAAGTCCAAATGTAGCCACAACAGCTAAAATAATACCGATTGGCATCTCCATTTTCATGCCCATAAATTCTACATTTTTTAAAGTTAAAGAAGCTGCTTTACTTATATTTTTAGATTGACGTGACATGGCATCTACATAAAACATGTTAATAAAGAAGCTCATGATGTACTGACAAATATAGTTAATCATAATACATGATACAACTTCATTAATATTGAAACGATACTTTAACCAGCCAATAAGCCCACCAACTAAAGCACCACATACAATCCCAATAATAATAACCATTGGTTTTGCTATAAAACTATCGAGTTCACTATAACCAATAATAATTGTAGCCATAAAACCAGCAAAAAGCATTTGGCTAAACCCCGATATTAAAGAGTCCTGCCTTAAAGGCAACAGCTACTGCTAAAGCCGCAAAAATAAGTGGCGTTAACGCATTTAAAAAGCTCATAAAGTCTGTGAGCATGCCCTTACCACCTGCATAAGAAGCCTTTGGTAAAATCCCTGACCCTTGCAGTAAGTTGTGATAAGCAGCTATAGGATTTTTACCCACCATTCCAATGACAACTGCACCTACAATTAAACTCATTAAAATTGCAAAAACAGGTACAATGATTGTTTGGCGTTTTTCATCCCCTAAAAATTTAATGATACTTTGTTTCATATTCTTTTTCATTTTAAGCATGTACCCCCATCATGTACTCTCCTACTTCTTTTGTTGTGAGTGACTTCGCTTCTTTGATTTTCTTAATTTCACCATTATAAATAACACCAATTGTGTCTGCACAATTCATAACTTCTAATTCAAGAGAAATGAGTAAGATCGCTTTGCCTTTATCACGCTCAGCAATAATTTGCTCATGAATTCTTTCAATGGCACCAATATCTAGACCACGTGTTGGCTGCACAAAAATAATAAGTGGTGGATCTAATTCAATTTCACGACCGATAATAATCTTTTGCTGATTTCCACCACTCATGCTACGCACTTGTGTTTTTGCACCTTGTCCACTTCGAATGTCATATTTCTCAATAAGCTCATTACTATAAGTGACAAACTGATCACTTTTTAAAATACCTTTTTCACAAAATCTTGGTTTAAAGTAATCTTTTAGCACAGCATTTTCTGCTACTGTGAAATCTAACACGAGACCATAAGCTTGTCTATCTTCTGGTATATATCCAATTCCAGCTTCTGTACGCTGTCTAATATCCATATGTGTAATATCTTGACCATTTAAGATAATTTTTCCACCTGCAGCCGGCATAAGGCCCGCAATAGCATCTGCAATTTCTACCTGTCCATTTCCTGAAACTCCGGCAATAGCAAAGACTTCACCACTACGAATAGAGAAAGAAACATTTTTTACAACTTCAAATTGATTTTTATCTTTAACTGTTAAGTTCTCTACTTTAAGC
>CALGWE010000513.1:0-1849 GCA_937935915.1 uncultured Clostridia bacterium | reverse complement strand
CAGCGATTTCAGGTGGTACATCTGTCATAACGCTCATGAATCCACGGCCAGCATAAAGAAGACCGAAGAATAAAGCTGAAAGAAGGGCACCAATAGGTGTGTTATTACCTAATAATGAAACGGCGATTCCATCGAAACCTTGAGATGGCATAACACCAATTTGCATGTTTGTTGCATTACCTGCGTATTGTGTAATACCAGCAAGACCAGCAAGTCCTCCTGCAATCATAAGAGAGAGGATTATATTTTTATTAACTGAAATACCAGCGTATTGTGCAGCATGTGTATTGAAACCTACAGCTTTAAGTTCATATCCAAAGCTTGTTTTGTCTAAAATAATTGCAATAACGATTACAGCAATAATTGCGACAAAAATACCTAAGTTAATATATGAGTTACCAAAAAGTCCTGAAAGCCAAGGTGCACGCAGTGTATTGCTATCTAAAATGGCACGAGATTCTGTTGAAACTGTACCATTTGGGAAATAATCTTTAATCACATAATAAACAATCCAGTATGCAATCCAGTTCATCATGATACATGAAACTACTTCATGTACATTAAAGAGTGCTTTTAAAAGTCCAGGAATGAATGCCCAAAGTGCACCACCAATAAAAGCAATTAAAATCATACAAATAAGCATAGCTGGACGAGGAAGTTCTACTGTAAGACCAAAAATCGTCGCACAAAGACCACCAGCTAACATTTGTCCAGGTGTCCCAATGTTGAAAAGACCAGTTCTAAAACCAAAAGCAACAGAAAGACCAGTTAAAATAAGTGGTGTAGCAGTTGCAATTGTATTTCCGATACGTTCAAGAGAAAGCGTACCACCTTGGATAAGGTAGATGAAACCTTCAATCGGATTATGGCCTGTTACAAGCATTAAAAGAGCACCAGCAATAAGTCCTAAAAAGACAGCTATAATAGATATAAGCCCTTTTCTATTCATGGTTAGAATCTCCTTTCACACCTGCCATCATAAGGCCAATTTCATTTTCATTTGTCTCGGCTGCATTTACAATACCGATTAGTTCACCGTTATTCACAACAGCAATACGGTCAGATACATTCATAACTTCATCAAGTTCAAGTGAAACGAGAAGCACAGCATGTCCTGCATCGCGATGTTCAATAAGTCTTTTGTGAATGTATTCAATAGAACCTACGTCAAGACCACGAGTTGGTTGAACAGCAATAAGTAATTGTGGTTCACGTTCCATTTCACGTCCGATAACACCTTTTTGTTGGTTACCACCTGAAAGTGAGCGCGCTAAAGAAGCCCCACCTTCACCAGAACGTACGTCAAAGGCCTTAATGATTTTTTCAGAGTACTCATGAATGGCTTTACGATTAAGGAAGCCAAATTTAGAGAATGGTTGTTGTTTATAAACTTGTAAAACCATATTGTCTTCCATTGTGTAATCCAGTACGAGACCATGTTTATGACGGTCTTCAGGAATATGGCCAATTCCTTCTAATGTACGCTTGCGGATAGAATAGTTTGTAATATCTGTACCGCCAATTGAAATTTTACCTGATTCAATTTTACGAAGCCCAGTAATTGCTTCAACAAGTTCTGTTTGTCCATTACCTTCGACACCGGCAACACCAATGATTTCACCAGCTCTTACTTCAAGAGAGAAATTTTTAAGACCAAGTGTCTTTTTATTATTTAAAACAGATAAATTCTCTACTTTTAAAATAGTTTCTTTAGGGGTGCTAGGTTTTTTAGCTACTTTAAAAGTAACAGGACGACCTACCATCATTTGTGCCATGTCTGCTTCAGTAGTATCTTTAACATCTACTGTACCGATGTATTTACCACGACGAATAACAGAGCAGCGATTAG
>CALGWE010000512.1:0-2059 GCA_937935915.1 uncultured Clostridia bacterium | reverse complement strand
CAGGTCCAAAGGGATCTGTAGAATCTACTAAGATAAGGTCGTATTCATTCTCTTTGTTACGCACAAATCTTAAACCATCTTCAAAATAAATATGCACTCTAGGGTCATCTAACGCACAAGCAGTTTGCTGCAGGTGCATTTTACATGCCACAACAACCCTTTCATCTATTTCTACAAGATCGATATGTTCAATGGTTTCATATCTTGTAAGCTCTCTTACCGTGCCACCATCACCGCCGCCAATGACAAGTACCTTTTTAATACTTGGATTAACCGCCATAGGGACATGTACCATCATATCATGATAAATAAATTCATCCCGCTCTGTAACCATCATACAACCATCTAATGTGAGAAAGTTACCAAACTCATAAGACTTCATAATATCAATACGTTGATATTTACTTTGCTCTGAATATAAATGTTCATCTACCTTCACAGAAAACTTTACATTTTCACTATGTTCTTCTGTAAACCAAAGCTCCATATGCTCCCTCCTTCTTAAGTGACTTTTAGCTGTATCTTTTTCGCTTCAAATCTTAACCGATTATTTTGCCACAACATTGATATATTCAATATTGATATCTTCTGTTCCTGTTAAGAAACAACCTTTTGCTTTAGCATAAGCAATATAATTTAAAATATCTGCTGTGATCCCTTCACCTGGAGCCAAGATTGGAATACCTGGTGGATAACACATGACGAATTCACTGCAAATTTGTCCTTCACTCTCCCCAATAGGCATTGACACTTTAGGCGCATAAAAGGCTTCTTGTGGTGTCATTGCAACGATTGGATCTATATACTCATGGTCAAACATACCACTTTTATCTTTTGTATGTAATCGTTTAATTTCTGATAAGGCTGAGATTAAACGTTCTATATTAAGTGCTTTATCTCCTACGGAGATAATGGCAAGTACATTCCCAATATCACCAAATTCGATTTGAATACCATAATCATCTCTTAACATGTCATAAACCTCAATACCTGCAAGTCCTATCTCACGTGTATGGATTGAAAGCTTTGTCACGTCAAAATCATAAACTGTATCACCATTAATGAGTTCTTTTCCAAAGGCATTAAAGCCACCAATTTTATTAATCTCATCTCTTGCATAATTTGCAAGTTCCATCACACGGTCAAAAATCTCTTGGCCACAAGTAGCCAGATTCTTTCTAGAAATATCAAGAGAAGACATAAGTAAATAAGACCCACTTGTTGTTTGTGTCAGGTTAATAATTTGTCTTACATACCCTTCACGTACCTCATTATTAATGAGCAAAAATGAACTTTGTGTCAGTGAGCCCCCTGTTTTATGCATACTTACTGCTGCCATATCAGCACCTACACTCATAGCTGAAGCTGGTAATTTATCATTGAAGTAAAAATGTGTACCATGGGCTTCATCTACTAAAACTAACATGCCATGCTGATGGGCAAGTTCTGTAATGGCTTTAAGCGGTGAACAAATGCCATAATAAGTTGGGTTATTCACTAAAACCGCTTTTGCATCAGGATTTTGTAAAATAGCTGTTTTTACATCTTCATATGACATACCTAATGGAATACCTAATTCTTTGTTCACACCAGGATTCACATAAATAGGCACTGCGCCACATACAACTAATGCATTAATTGCGCTACGATGTACATTTCTTGGCATAATAATCTTATCGCCACGTTTACACGCTGTCATCACCATAGCCTGTACTGCTGATGTGGTACCACCTACCATGAAAAAAGCATGTTTCGCCCCAAAGGCCTCAGCTGCTAAACTTTCGGCTTCTTTAATGACAGATACCGGATGACATAAATTATCAAGGGGTTTCATAGAATTGACATCTACACTTAAACAACTTTCACCTAGAAAATTAGTAAGTTCTTTATTTCCTTGCCCTTGCTTGTGCCCAGGCACATCAAAGGGTACTATGCGCATTTTTTTATAACGTTCTAGCGCCTCATATATAGGCATCCTTTCTTGTTTGTTCATCGCTTAATTCCTTTACTTAATTATTTTTGTTTTTACAATCACACATTTATATGACCCAACACTTAT
>CALGWE010000511.1:0-14290 GCA_937935915.1 uncultured Clostridia bacterium | reverse complement strand
TTCTTTACAAAATTAATCTTATTAAAAATATTAAATTCTAAAAGTTTAGCTAAATTATTTTTTAGCTTTTGGTCTTTTAGCACCATATTTAGAACGAGCTTGTTGTCTGTTTGCAACACCAGCTGTATCTAATGTACCACGGATGATGTGGTAACGTGTACCTGGTAAGTCTTTTACTCTACCACCACGGATTAATACAACGCTGTGCTCTTGAAGATTGTGTCCTTCACCTGGGATATAAGCTGTAACTTCGATCCCGTTTGTAAGACGTACTCTGGCAATTTTACGAAGAGCAGAGTTAGGTTTTTTAGGTGTAGCTGTTTTAACAGCTGTACAAACACCTCTTTTTTGTGGTGCAGAAATATCTGTTGGGCGTTTTCTTAAAGAGTTGAACCCTTTTTGAAGCGCTGGAGCAGTTGATTTCTTTTCAATTGCTTTTCTACCTTTACGAACTAATTGGTTAAATGTTGGCATTCTGGTTACCTCCTTCTTACGCTATAATTGCTGCGACTGCAGTTTTTACTTCTACGTTACATTTTTTGCCAAGTTCCTCCATTGTATCAACGAATTCGACTTGAACATTTTTCGCTTTTGCAAGCTCTACCACCTGACCTGTAACTTTGTCATCGGCATCTTTAGCAACAAATACAACTTTAACACCGTTATTTTCTAACTGCTTTAAAGTTTGTTTTGTTCCCACAATTTGAATTGTGTCACTTAAATGGTACAACATAAATCCCCCTTTAGGTTCATTTTTATGCATACTATTACACACTGACCTAGTCTATCACTCTTAATTTAAGTTGTCAAGACTATTTTCAGGGATTTTTTTGTTGCCGTTTACATTTAAGATTATACGCTATTTCTGCCCTTTTGGCTCTAAGTAAATTATGTTAATTTATTTAGAGCCTATGTCAGCAGTATTTTTTCTCTCTATGAGTATTAGTCTACCCCATTCTCCTATTTTTAAAACAAGTCTAATTGATTTGATTCAGTTAAATCTCCTAAAATACCAAGCTCCGACATTTTATCGACTATGGTCTTACTTACTTTTGTACGATTTCTGAAATCTTCTTTTGACAAGAATGGGCCATCCTTAACGGCAGCTACTACAGCTTCTGCCGCTTTTTCACCAAGTCCATCGATTGAACTGAGGGAAGGCATGATTTTGCCATCTATGATTTGGAATCTCTTATCATCAGCTACACTTAAATCAATTGGTAAGAATTCAAAACCACGGGCATACATTTCATATACGATACGCATATCTTTTAATGTATCTTGTTCTTTAGCCGTTTGATTTTCTTTTCCTTTGCTTGTAAGTTCCTTCATGTGGTATTCAAGTCTTTCTTTTCCTAAACACATCATTTCATATGAAAAGGCTGACGCACGAATACTAAAGAAAGCTGTATAGTATGCCAGTGGATAATGAATTTTATACCATGCAATACGCCATGCCATCATAACGTAAGCAGCCGCATGGGCTTTTGGGAACATGTACTTGATTTTCTTACATGACCAAATATACCAATCTGGCACACCATGCTCAAGCATGGCTTCTTCCCATTCTTCTTTTAGCCCTTTCCCCTTACGTACACTTTCCATGATGGTGAAGGACAACCCTTTGTCCATACCTTGGTTAATTAAATAAGTCATGATATCATCACGTGTACAAATAACTGTCGAAATTGTTCCTCGACCTTCTTCAATTAGTGTTTGTGCATTTCCAAGCCATACGTCTGTACCATGTGATAGTCCAGAAATACGTACAAGGTCGGAGAAACTCTTAGGTTTCGCATCCAGAACCATCTGAATAACGAAGTCTGTACCAAACTCTGGAATTCCTAGAGAACCGAGTTTAATTCCGCCAATATCTTCTGGTTTGATCCCTAAAGCATCTGTATTGTGGAATAAGGACATTACATCCTTATCATCTAATTTAATTGTTTTAGCATCTATACCTGTTAAATCCTCTAATCTACGAATCATGGTCGGATCATCATGACCCAGAATATCGAGTTTTAATAAGTTGTGGTCAATTGAGTGGTACTCGAAATGGGTTGTAACAATCGGTGTATTCATATCATTAGCTGGATGCTGAATAGCTGTGAATTCATAAATTTCACGGTCATATGGTACTACGATAATCCCACCAGGGTGTTGTCCTGTTGTCCTTTTAACTCCAGTACAGCCTTCTGCAATACGTTTCATTTCTGCATAACGTTTATGAATTTCACGTTCTTGGAAGTATTTATAAACATAAGCAAGGGCTGTTTTCTCTGCCATGGTACCAATAGTTCCTGCACGGAACGCTTTACCTTCCCCGAAGATAACCTCTACATATTTATGTGCTTTGGCTTGATAATCTCCAGAGAAGTTAAGGTCGATATCGGGCTCTTTATCCCCTTTGAATCCAAGGAAGGTTTCGAAAGGAATATCATGTCCCTCTTTATTAAGTGCATGCCCACATTTAGGACAGGTAGCATCTGGCATGTCACATCCTGAACTTCCGGCATACGCTTTAACTTCCGGTGAATCAAAGTCTGTATAATAGCAGTTAGGACAAATATAATGTGGTGGCAATGGATTAACCTCTGTAATACCTGACATAGTCGCTGCAAAGGATGATCCTACTGACCCCCTGGAACCTACTAAGTAACCATGGTCATTTGAATCCCATACTAATTTTTGTGCAATGATGTACATTACGGCGAATCCATTACTAATGATTGAATGTAGCTCTCTTTCAAGCCTTTCTTTAACAACCTCATGTAGCTCTGGCCCATAAATCTCATGTGCCTTATCATAACAAATCTTACGAAGCTCCTCATCTGAGTTTGGAATCTCAGGTGGACATTTATCTGGAAGTACTGGTGATATTTTATCAATTTGATCATTAATTAAATTTGTATTTGTAATAACAACTTCTCTTGCTTTTTCTTCACCTAAATAACTAAATTCCTCTAACATTTCTTCTGTTGTACGTAAGAAAAGTGGTGGCTGATCATCAGCATCTTTGAATCCTTTACCTGCCATAATAATACGTCTATAAATCTCATCTTCTGGATCTAGGAAATGCACGTCACAAGTTGCTACAACTGGCTTATTATACTCTTCACCTAGCTCTACAATCTTACGATTATAATTTCTAAGATCTTCTTCCGTACTAGCTGCATACTTATCACTTCTTAACATGAAGCTATTATTTCCTGTAGGTTGAATTTCTAGATAATCATAAAAGTTAACAAGCCTTGCAATTTCAGCTTCATCTTTTTCTCTAATAATTGCTTGGAATACTTCCCCTGCCTCACATGCAGAACCAATAATAAGTCCCTCACGGTACTTTTGAATTAAACTCTTTGGCATACGTGGTCTACGGTTAAAGTAATCTAAGTGCGCTGCTGAAACAAGTCTATTTAAATTAATACGTCCTGTTTCATTTTTAATTAAAATAATACCGTGATACGTTGGCAGTTTCTTAATGTACTCACTTGAAACCTCCATTAACTTCTCTATTTCATCTAAATGATACACTTCTTTTTCAGCAAGCATTTCGATAAACTTAATAAATATCTCACCTGTAGCAGTGGCATCATCTACAGCGCGGTGGTGATTTTCAAGGCTAATCCCTAAATGTTTAGAGATATTATTTAATTTAAAGTTTCCTAGCTGTGGCATTAAAATACGTGCTAATGCTACAGTATCTAGTATTGTATAGTCACATGGTAAATTGAGTCTATCTGCATTGGCCTTAATGAAGCTCATATCAAATTCTGCATTATGCGCTACCATAATAGCCCCTTCACAGAACTCTAAAAATTTCGGTAAAAGGACATCTACCTTTTCTGCCTCTCTTACCATGCTGTCATTAATACCAGTTAATTGCTCAATCTCATATGGAATAGGTACACCTGGATTAACAAATTCACTGAAGCTATCAATGACTTGCCCATCCTTAACCTTAACAGCACCAATTTCTATGATACGGTTAAACTTAGGACTAAACCCTGTAGTTTCCAAATCAAATACAACATAAGTATCCTGTAAACTTTGATTCTTGGAATTAATAACAGTTTCCTTTAAATCATCTACAAAGTAAGCTTCTACACCATAAATAATTTTAAATGGCTCATCTTTTGAAACACAGTGGTTAGCAATAGGGAAGGCTTGAAGACATCCATGGTCTGTAATAGCTATAGCTGGCATCCCCCACTCTTTGGCACGATTAATCATCTTCTTAATATCTACTACACTATCCATGTCACTCATCATAGTGTGAAGATGAAGCTCTACACGTTTCTCA
Source organism: uncultured Clostridia bacterium (assembly GCA_937935915.1). Classification (GTDB taxonomy): domain Bacteria; phylum Bacillota; class Clostridia; order Lachnospirales; family Cellulosilyticaceae; genus Cellulosilyticum. Next base: position 9,987 of record CALGWE010000511.1, on the reverse strand, counting down.
TCGCTTTCATCCATACGTTTTACGGTAAAGTCACTAGTTGGTTTAATCCCTTTTACAGAACTAATTCCAATCTCTTTATCAAACTTATCAAAAACAGCCATTCCTTTTACAATATAAAAATTACCTTTTTTAAGTTTAGCAAGTACATCACCTAATTCTTCATTTTTAACAAAGAGTTTAACGGTAATAGTATCTGTAAAGTCCGTAATATCAAACATAATAATTGTTTTTTCCATACGAATTTCACGTGTATCTATGTTAATAATCTTACCATGGATGACCACTTCACCAATCTCATCTACAATCATTTCAATTGGTGCAATCTCACCCTCTACTTCACGACCAAAGAATACATCCGGATCAAGTGGTGTTTTCTTGCGTGTCATCTTAGGTGGTGCTTCAAATGCTTCTTTTTCCTCAGCAGGTTTCTCTTCTGAATTTTGTTGTGGTTTTTCTTCGTCCTTAATATTTTCCATAACATGAACAACTTCGCCTTTTAACTTATTCTCATTTTCCACAACATAAGCTTGGGGATTTTCACTATCCACAAATTCAAATAAAAAGCGTACTTCCATATCGAAACGCTCTTTAAAAACTTCTTCAAAATATAAACGCACTTCATCCGATTTACGTTTTGCAAGTAAACTATTATCCATATTTAGCGTAATACAATTATTGTGTATTTGCCAATCGGAATTTTTAATGAGTGCAAAAAGCATATGACTCTTCTCTTCTATTTCACTTAATAAACTTCCTTTATAATCTGCTATAAGTTTATCTAAAGTATATGCTTCTGGTAAATCATAAGACTCTTTAAAATGAATTCCCAAAGGGGTATTATTAAACATCTTAGACTTAATATTATGCATCATCTTAATAATATCCGCACGCTGAATGATTTCATCTTTTTGTATATAGAAAGTTAAGTTGTTACTACTTTGATCCAGTACAACTCTACCAACTTGCACATTTTTAAATGTATTATAAAGCCTCTCATCTACTTTAAGCTCTGTTAAAACATCAAAGAAAGCCCTTGTCTCTGTTTGCATCATGGCCTCCGTCCAAACAACTATATTTAATATATTGTTTTATTTTAGTTTTATTATACTACTATAACAAGCATATCCCCCTAAAAACAACTCCCTATTTCTTCCTAAGTTGTTATTTTTCATCTTTTCCTTTTTACTTTCTAACGTAGTAAAAGGAGTGTCATATTATATATCCACTCCTTCATCTTTTAATATTTATTCAAGTATTTGTGCAGCATATACTTCCTCTGGCACGATAGGCGCCTCTGTAGTATTTATATTTTCATAAGTAACCTTAATCTCACATTCCACACTATTTACATCAGTTTCATTTTGTTCATTTTTAAGGATTTCTTCCATACCAAACTTCATAATAGGTCCTAAGTCTACCTTTTGCGCAACAAGATTACCTGTTTCTTTCTCTACAAAGAATTGAATCTTAATTTGCTCTTTACTTTGTACTTCTATTGCTTTCATGGTATCTTCGTCAAGACCTAAATCTTGAACCTCCTCTAACATCTTAAGTGCTTCTAAGAATTTATCCTCAGCTACTGTACCTTCAATACTATAACATTGTTTATTTGAAATAGTTGTTTCTCCAACCATTTTAAAACTATCTATGGCATTTACAAAGGTTTTAGCTATCTTATTAGGCTTCTTGACCATATCTCCTAATAAGCTCATATCCTCTACTACAATCTTGTACCACTTGTCTCCTTGCTGTTCATAATAAGCAATAGCCGCTCCGTCCTTAGCCACATAGCTTACTGTTTCATCATCTTCTTTTGTCTCGCCATACTGTAATATGGTTTTATCCGTAATGCTTATAATTGGCTCAGGTTTTAATACACCTTTTGTTTCACTGGTTGCATTAACCGTTACAACCTCTTGTCCTTGTATATCTGTTACCATTTTAGTATCCATGACTAATGTATAGTTTTCAATATCACTCATATTAGCTACAGCTTTTTCCATTACCCTATTTGGGTTTTGACTACACCCTACTGTTAATAGCATTACACCTAATAAAACAGGCACTAATCGTCCAATCCTTGTCATCTAATCTCACCTCATACTCTTATTTGTCCCATATGTAAAATAACTCTATCTATCTTTTATTATAGCATATTCACTTATGTTACAAGAGAAAGAAAAAAAGAAATGGTGCAAAACTAAATTTTGCACCATTTCTTTCTATCTATATAACGTCAATATGAATGATATTCTATTCGTTTACCATTTCGATATCTAATTTACGGTATCTATCCATACCTGTACCAGCTGGGATAAGTTTACCGATAATAACATTTTCTTTAAGACCGATAAGTGGGTCTGTTTTACCTTTAATAGCTGCTTCTGTAAGAACTTTTGTTGTTTCTTGGAATGAAGCTGCAGATAAGAAGCTTTCTGTAGCAAGAGAAGCTTTTGTGATACCAAGGAGTACGTTTTTACCTTCAGCAGGTTGTAATCCTTTAGCAATTGCTTCTTTGTTTACATCTTCGAAGTCTAAGATATCAACTGAACTTCCTGGAAGTAATTCTGTATCTCCATTTTCTTCGATCTTAACTTTCTTAAGCATTTGACGAACGATAACTTCGATGTGTTTATCATTGATATCTACCCCTTGTAGACGGTAAACACGTTGAACTTCTTGAATCATGTAATGTTGTACCCCAAGAACACCTTTGATTTTAAGGATATCATGTGGGTTAACGCTACCTTCTGTAAGCTCATCACCAGCTTCTACAGACATACCATCTGTAACTTTGATTCTTGAACCGTAAGGAATAACGTAAGATTTTACATTACCTGTTTCATTATCTGTGATTGTAACTTCACGTTTTTTCTTGTTATCTGTGATTGATACGATACCATCGATTTCTGAGATAATCGCAAGACCTTTTGGTTTACGTGCCTCGAATAACTCTTCGACACGAGGAAGACCTTGAGTGATATCGTCTCCGGCGATACCCCCTGTATGGAATGTACGCATTGTAAGCTGTGTACCTGGTTCACCGATTGATTGAGCAGCGATGATACCAACTGATTCACCAATTCTTACTTCGTTACCAGATGACATGTTTGCACCGTAACATCTAGCACATACACCCATCTTAGATTTACATCTAAGTACGTTACGGATACGTGCACCTTTAACACCGATTGATTCGATGTATTCAGCTTGGTTAGGTGTAATCATTTTGTTAGCTTCAACAATAACTTCACCTGTTTCTGGGTGAACGATTGGATCTGCTGTGAAACGACCGCTTAAACGTTCGCTAAGTGGTTCGATAACTTCTGAACCATCTTTGTAAGCTTCTACCCACATACCTGGGATAGGCTCATCTAAATGATGTTCGTGACAGTCTTGTTCACGAATGATAACGTCTTGAGAAACGTCAACAAGACGACGTGTAAGGTAACCTGAATCGGCTGTACGAAGCGCTGTATCGGCAAGACCTTTACGAGCACCGTGAGCTGAAATGAAGTATTCAAGTACAGTAAGACCTTCACGGAAGTTAGCTTTGATAGGAAGCTCGATTGTACGACCTGATGTAGAAGCCATCAGACCACGCATACCAGCTAACTGTTTAATCTGGTTAGTAGAACCACGGGCACCAGAGTGAGCCATCATGTAGATGTTGTTATAACGTCCAAGGTTGTCAAGTAAGGCTTTTGTAATCTTATCGTTGGCAATGTTCCATGCTTGGATAACTTTGTTATAACGTTCTTCATCTGTCATAAGACCACGTCTGAATAATTTTGTTACATGATCTACTGCTTTTTGTGCTTCTTCAAGATACATTGGTTTTTCTGGTGGAACTGTCATATCTGATACAGATACTGTTAGCGCCCCTCTTGTAGAGAACTTGTAACCTAAGTCTTTGATGTTATCTAAGAGGATAGCTGTTTGTGTAGCACCATGTTTGTTGATACATTTTTTAATGATCTTACCAAGTTCTTTTTTACCAGCTAAGAAATCAACTTCATATTTGAATTTGTTTTCTTCTTTTGTTCTGTCTACGAAACCTAAGTCTTGTGGCATAATTTCATTTAAGATAATACGACCAACTGTAGTTTCTGTAAGACCTGTTTGCATTTCTCCATCAACCATTAATGTATGACGTACATGAATTGGTGCATGAAGAGTTACAACTTTATTGTCATAAGCGAGAAGTGCTTCTTTTTCATCGTGGAAGTATTTTCCTGAACCGATTTGACGTTTAACATATACAACTGTTCCGTCTTCTTTTGTCACTTCTTCAACTTCATCTTTATCTGTAAGTTCACCGATTTCTTCACGAGTAGCATACTCCTCATCTTCTTTCTTAAGTGTGAGGTAGTAGATACCAAGAACCATATCTTGTGATGGTACAGCAACTGGTGCCCCATCAGAAGGTTTAAGAAGGTTGTTTGGTGCTAAAAGAAGGAATCTACATTCTGCTTGTGCTTCTACTGATAATGGTACGTGAACCGCCATTTGGTCACCATCGAAGTCAGCGTTGTAAGCTGTACATACAAGTGGGTGAAGTTTAATAGCACGTCCTTCTACAAGGATTGGTTCGAACGCTTGGATACCTAAACGGTGAAGTGTAGGGGCACGGTTAAGCATTACTGGGTGTTCTTTAATGATTTCTTCAAGAACATCCCAAATTTGTGGTTGTAATCTTTCGATCATGTGTTTAGCATTTTTGATATTGTGTGCAATACCGTCAGATACTAATTTTTTCATAACGAAAGGTTTGAATAACTCGATAGCCATTTCTTTTGGTAAACCACATTGGTAAATTTTAAGGCTTGGTCCTACTACGATAACTGAACGTCCAGAGTAGTCAACACGTTTACCAAGTAAGTTTTGACGGAAACGTCCTGATTTACCTTTAAGCATATCTGATAATGATTTAAGTGGTCTGTTTCCAGGACCTACTACAGGTTTACCACGACGGCCATTATCGATAAGTGCGTCAACAGCTTCTTGTAACATACGTTTTTCATTTCTTACGATGATGTTAGGAGCTCCTAAATCAAGTAATCTTTTAAGACGGTTGTTACGGTTAATAACTCTTCTGTAAAGGTCATTAAGGTCAGATGTTGCAAAACGACCACCATCAAGTTGAATCATTGGTCTAAGATCTGGAGGAAGTACTGGTACTACATCCATGATCATCCATTCTGGTTTGTTTTCTGATAAACGGAAAGCTTCAATTACTTCAAGACGTTTGATTACACGAACTCTTTTTTGACCTGTTGTAGTTTTGAGTTGTTCTTTAAGTTCAACACTTTCTTTTTCAAGGTCGATGTCTTGAAGAAGTTTTTTGATAGCTTCAGCACCCATTTCAGCAACGAATGAGCCTGGACCGTATTTTTCTTCAGCTTCTCTGAATTCTTTTTCACCTAAGATTTCTTTGTATGCAAGACCTGTATCTTTTGGGTCTAATACAATGTAAGAAGCGAAGTATAAGATTTTCTCAAGTTTACCTGGAGTAATATCTAAGATAAGACCCATTCTACTTGGAATACCTTTGAAGTACCAAATGTGAGACACAGGGGCAGCAAGCTCAATGTGCCCCATTCTCTCACGACGTACTTTAGCTTTTGTAACCTCTACTCCACAGCGATCACAAACTACGCCTTTATATCTAATTCTTTTATACTTTCCACAGTGACATTCCCAGTCCTTGCTAGGCCCGAAAATTCTTTCACAGAAGAGACCATCTCTTTCTGGTCTTTGTGTACGGTAGTTAATTGTTTCTGGTTTTTTTACTTCTCCTCGTGACCACTCGCGGATTTTTTCAGGGGAAGCAAGTCCTATCTTAATTTTTTCAAAGAAGATAGCTTGATCCATGTTTGACATGCTATGCACTCCCTTCTACTTTTATAAATCTAAATCACCTAATGAATCATCTTCAAAGATCATATCATCTTCTGGTTCGAAATCTAATTCGATGTTGTCATCGTATAAATCTGGTTCTGCGTCCACGTCTGCGTCATCAATGTTTTCTTCCATGTATCCATCATCTAAAGAACCTTCTTCAAGTACTTCGATGTTTGGTGCGATACCTTCACCTTCTTCAGTTGCTTCTTTAATATCAACTTCTGTCATGTTACTTGTTAACACTCTGATATCAAGACCAAGTGATTGAAGTTCTTTAAGTAATACTTTGAATGATTCTGGAATACCTGGTTCAGGAATATTTTCACCTTTAACGATTGATTCGTAAGTTTTAACACGACCTACAACGTCATCGGATTTAATTGTTAAGATTTCTTGAAGTGTGTATGCAGCACCATAAGCTTCGAGTGCCCAAACCTCCATCTCTCCGAAACGTTGTCCACCAAATTGTGCTTTACCACCAAGTGGTTGTTGTGTAATTGTTGCGTATGGACCTGTTGAACGAGCATGCATTTTATCATCAACTAAGTGGTGAAGTTTAAGGTAGTGCATGAATCCGATAGTTACAGGGTTATCAAATTCTTCACCTGTTCTACCGTCTCTTAAACGAACTTTACCAGTTCTATCAAGAGGAACACCTCTCCATTCGTCACGGTGGTCTCTGTTTTCATAGAGGTAATCAATTACTTCTTGTTTAACTTTTGGTGACCATTTCGCTTCGAATTCTTCCCATGTCCAGTTAACATAGTCATTAGCCATTTCAAGTGTATCCATGATATCTTTTTCTGTTGCACCGTTGAATACTGGTGTTTCAACTTTGAAACCAAGTGCTTTAGCAGCAAGACTTAAGTGGATTTCAAGTACCTGACCGATATTCATACGTGATGGTACCCCTAGTGGGTTAAGAACGATATCAAGAGGACGACCGTTTGGAAGGAATGGCATATCTTCTACTGGAAGTACTCTTGAGATAACCCCTTTGTTACCGTGACGACCCGCCATTTTATCCCCTACAGAGATTTTTCTCTTTTGAGCGATATAACAACGAACCATTCTGTTAACACCTGGGTCAAGCTCATCACCATTTTCACGTGTGAAGATCTTAACGTCTACGATAATACCAGCTTCACCATGAGGTACTCTAAGTGAAGTATCTCTTACTTCTCTTACTTTTTCACCGAAGATTGCACGAAGAAGTCTTTCTTCTGCTGTAAGTTCTGTTTCACCTTTTGGTGTAACACGACCTACTAAGATATCTCCTGAACGAACTTCCGCACCAACACGGATAATACCTCTTTCATCAAGATCTTTAAGAGCATCTTCACCTACGTTTGGAATATCTCTTGTGATCTCTTCTGGTCCAACTTTAGTATCACGAGCTTCAACTTCATATTCTTCGATATGAATTGAAGTATAGATATCTTCTTGTACTAATCTTTCACTAAGAAGAACAGCATCTTCGTAGTTATAACCTTCCCATGTCATGAATCCGATAAGTGGATTTTGACCAAGAGCAAGTTCACCATTTTGTGTAGATGGTCCATCAGCTAAAACATCACCTTTTTTAACGATTTCACCTTTATCTACGATTGGTCTTTGATTAATACATGTACCAGCATTACTACGTTCAAATTTCTCTAATTTATAAGAATGTTTTTTACCTTCATTATCTCTAATAACGATTTCTTTAGCTGTTGATTTTTCTACAACACCATCTTGTTTAGCAATAGCAAGAGCACCTGAATCCATACCGATTTTGTACTCCATACCTGTAGCTACGATTGGGCTGTTTGTACGAACAAGTGGTACAGCCTGACGTTGCATGTTGGCACCCATGAGGGCACGGTTAGCATCATCGTTTTCAAGGAAAGGAATAAGTGCTGTCGCAACTGATACGATTTGTTTTGTTGAAACGTCCATTAAATCGATTTTTTTGTAATCGTATTCAAGGATATCGTCACCATGACGAGCTGTTACTCTCTTATTAATGAAGTGACCGTTTTCATCAAACTCTTCTGTTGCTTGACATACTGTATATTTTTCTTCTTCATCAGCTGTGATGTAAATAACTTCATCTGTAAGTCTTGGTTCATCACCTGATTTGTCGATTACACGGTATGGTGCTTCAATGAAACCATATTCGTTAATACGTGCAAATGTAGCAAGTGAGTTGATAAGACCGATGTTTGGTCCCTCAGGTGTTTCAATAGGACACATACGGCCGTAGTGTGAGTAGTGAACGTCACGAACTTCGAACCCTGCACGTTCTCTTGAAAGACCACCTGGTCCAAGAGCTGATAATCTACGTTTGTGTGTTAACTCAGCAAGTGGGTTGTTTTGATCCATGAACTGAGATAATTGTGAACTACCGAAGAATTCTTTGATAGCAGAAGATACAGGACGAATATTAATAAACGCTTGTGGGCTTACTGCTTCTTGATCTTGGATAGTCATTCTTTCACGTACAACTCTTTCCATACGAGAAAGACCGATACGGAATTGGTTTTGGAATAATTCCCCTACACCACGAATACGTCTGTTTCCTAAGTGGTCGATATCGTCTGTTAAACCGATTTCGTATTCTAAGTGCATGTTATAGTTAATAGATGCAAAGATATCATCTAATGTAATTGATTTTGGTACAAGATCATTTTTTCTAGCTTTGATAGCTTCTTTGATCTCTTCAATATCTTGGTATTCTTCTAAGATTTCTTCAAGTACTGGATAGTAAACTGTATCTTTGATATCAAGTTCTGCTGGATCCACATCTACAAAGTGTCTTAAATCTACACTTCTGTTTGAAAGGATTTTAACAGGTTTTTCTTGACCTAATACATTTACATAGATTGCCTCAATACCAGTATTTTGAATTTCATTAGCAAGTTTAACTGTGATTTTTTCACCTTCGCTCGCAACGATTTCACCTGTGAATGGATCAATAACGTTATCTGCAAGTGTAAGACCTGTTACACGATTACGAAGTGCTAATTTTTTATTGAATTTATAACGTCCAACTTTTGCAAGGTCGTAACGTTTTGGATCGAAGAACATGTTATTAAGAAGTGTTTGCGCACTGTCCACTGTTGGTGGTTCACCTGGACGAATACGTTTGTACATTTCTAAAAGACCTTCTTCATAAGTCTTACTTGTATCCTTTTGAATAGCTTCAAGGATTTTTGGTTCTTCACCAAATTTCTCAATGATTTCTGCATCAGTACCAAGACCTAATGAACGTAATAACACTGTAATAGGTACTTTACGAGTACGGTCTACACGTACATAGAAGATATCATTTGAATCTGTTTCATATTCTAACCATGCACCACGGTTAGGGATTACAGATGCTGAGAATAATTTTTTACCTGTTTTATCGAATGCGATATCATAGTAAATACCAGGAGAACGTACTAATTGGCTAACGATAACACGTTCTGCCCCGTTGATAACGAATGTAGCATTTTCTGTCATAAGTGGGAAATCACCCATGAATACTTCACTATCAACGCTTGTTCCTGTTTCTTTGTTATGAAGACGTGCTTTTACTTTAAGAGGTGCACAGTAAGTAGCATCTCTTTCTTTACATTCTTCAATTGTATATTTTGGTTTGCTGTCTAAATAAAAATCCACAAATTCTAAAATGAGATTTCCATTAAAGTCTGTGATTGGAGAAATATCTTGGAATACTTCTTTAAGACCATCTTTTAAAAACCATTCATAAGAAGATCTTTGAAGTTCAATAAGATTAGGTATTTCTACAACATCGTCTTGTGTTCTAGCGTAGCTCATGCGAATTTGTTTACCCATATTTACTGGGCGCATTTTAGATTTTTGCATGTGTTCCTCACCCCTTGCAAAATTTATAAATAATGCATATTAATGCATTGTTTCAAAATAGGTTTAAAATGTGACATATTCTGGTTTAAAATGTTTGTTTAAAACCACTTAAAATAAGAATATGTATTGTAAATAGTTAGTCAATATGCTATACTAAAGAAAAAAATGCGTTGCATGATAGCATATTAACGCATTTTATAATGCTATCACAAAAAAAAGGTTTAGTCAACC
>CALGWE010000510.1:0-5714 GCA_937935915.1 uncultured Clostridia bacterium | reverse complement strand
GGATGACAACCCAATACTTCCATTATTTTATACAGCAACAGATGAAGAGATTGAGAAATATCGTTATCCATTTTTATTACAACTTCATTTCTTAGATTCACGTTTTAAATGTATTAAACGTGCCTTTAGAAATGACAATAATGTACTTGACCGTAGTATCTACGAGGACTGGTATTTTGCAAAGGTTAATAATGAATTAGGACGTATTTCTGATTTAGAGTTTGACGTTTATAATGGTCTTTTAAATAATATGATGGAAGAGCTTGAAGAACTTCCTAAAAAAGCACCAGATTTAATGATTTACTTAAAAGGTTCATTTGACACAGTGCTTAGCCGTATTATGAAGAGAGGTAGAAGTTATGAATTAGATGAAAACCTTAAAACTTACTATCACAAATTATGGTCAGGCTATGACGAATGGGTTATGAAACATTACCATGCCAGTGATATTCTCATCATTGATATGGATGAGTTTGATGTTGTAAATCGTCCGGGAGATAAAGCAAAATTAATTACACTTGTAGAAGAAAAATTAAATAGTCAAAGAAAAATGGCTGTTTAGTCATAGATATAAATAAGCTATAACATGAGACAAATCATCATGTTATAGCTTATTTTTTTATATAACATTACTTTTTTTGATGTCATGTGTAAAGACACATGTATTGATTAATTAAAACAAAAGTGCTATATTAGTTTAAAAGAGGAAACTAGAAAGGTGAGACAAACACTATGGAAAAAGAGCAACTCATAGAAAAAATTAAAAAATTAAAAGCAGAGAAAAACGCACTTATTGTAGCCCACTATTATGTAGATGATGACATACAAGATTTAGCAGATTATATAGGAGACTCATATTATTTAAGCAAGGTTTGCATGACAAGACCTGAGAAACTTATTATCTTTTGTGGGGTACGTTTCATGGGGGAAAGTGCAAAAATATTAAATCCAGAGAAAACAGTGATTATGGCTGAAGAATTAGCAGACTGTCCTATGGCACATATGGCTGAGGTAGAACGTATTAGAGAAGTTAGAAGTCAATATGAGGATGTGGCTGTTGTATGTTATATTAATTCAACAACAGAAATTAAAGCAGAATCTGATGTAGTGGTAACATCGGCTAATGCATATACTATTGTAAGTAAATTACCACAAAAAAATATATTCTTCGTACCTGATGAACATTTAGGACGTTATATTTCAAAGAAATTACCGGATAAAAACTTTATCTTTAATGATGGTTTTTGCCATGTACATACAAGCATTACACTAGAAGCTAAGCGCATAAGACCAGAAGCAGAAATTTTAGTACACCCAGAATGCAAGACAGAAATCGTAGATATGGCGGACTATATAGGCAGTACTTCAGGGATTTTAAAATATGCAACAGAAAGTGATAAAAAGGAATTCATTATTTGTACTGAAATGGGGATTTTACATCAACTTAAACTCGCAAATCCTGATAAGAAATTTTACTCAGTAGGACACAGACAGTTCTGCCCTAATATGAAACGTATCAGCATCGAAGATGTATATGAAGCATTAGAAACAGAAAGAAATCCGATTCATCTTGAAGGAAATCTAATAGAAAGGGCGAAAAGTGCATTAGAAAATATGCATGCACTGGCAAATTAATATGAAGAAGCAATATGATGTGATAATAGTAGGAACAGGTGTTGCAGGTCTTTTTTGTGCCCTACATTTACCTGAAACATGTAATGTTTTAATGATTACAAAGGATGCTTTAGATCAAAGCAATTCCTTTTTAGCACAAGGTGGTATTTGCGTTTTAAAAGATCAAGATGACTTTGAAAGTTATGTGGCAGATACAATGCGTGCAGGCCGTTTTGAAAATGACAGGGCAGCAGTAGAAACAATGATTCAATCTTCTAGAGAAGTAATTAATGAACTTATTCATTATCATGTAGATTTTGACAAAGTAGATGGCAAACTTGTTTACACAAAAGAGGCTGCACATAGTACCAATCGTATTTTACATCATAAAGACATTACAGGTAGAGAAATAACAAGTAAGTTATTAGCTGCTGTTCAGGAAAAATCCAATGTAGAGTTAGTACCATTTTGTACACTTCTAGATATTGTAAAAGATAATAAAAAGGTAAAAGGTGTTGTTATAAACCATGAAGGGATGCAACAAATCATAACAGGTGGTATTGGCGGACTTTTTACCCACAGTACAAACTTTAGACATATTACAGGAGATGGCGTTGCCATTGCCATTAAAAATGATATTACAGTGAAAGATATTCATTATATTCAAATTCATCCTACAACCTTATATAGCCAAAAAGATGGTAGACGCTTCTTGATTTCTGAGGCAGTAAGAGGTGAAGGGGCTTACCTTGTTAATAGTAAGGGAGAAAGATTTGTAGATGAGCTTTTACCAAGAGATGTTGTCTCAAGCGTTATTAGTAATGAAATGCAAAAAGAAGGTACAGATCATGTTTACTTAAGCCTTAAACATTTAGATGGGGACTATATTAAAAACAGATTTCCTAATATTAGCAAAGCTTGTGAAGAAGAAGGATATGATCTTACAAAAGATTTAGTGCCTGTTACACCTGCTCAACATTATTTCATGGGAGGTATTAAAGTAGACTTAAATGGGCGTACTTCTTTAAATAATTTATTTGCAGTAGGTGAAACAAGTTGTACAGGCGTACATGGGGCAAATCGTCTTGCAAGTAACTCTTTACTAGAAGGACTTGTATTTGCTAAAAGAGCTGCAGAAGAAATTATACGCCAAAGTAAGATGATGCAAGTTGTAAGTGAGGAAAATATAGAATATAATGAAATTTTAGATGTAGAATTAGTCGAAGAAAAACACAAACATTTACTTCTAGAGACAATCAAAAGAGAGGATGAAGACTTTTATGTTAGATGGTGTCATGAAAAATACAAATGTGGATGAGCATATTTTAGCGGCAATCAAAGAGGATGTTACAAGCGAAGATGTAACAACAATGGCGATTATGCGTCAGCCTAAACAAGGAGAAGCACAGCTTATTTGTAAAGAGTCAGGTATTCTAGCAGGGTTTGGTGTATTTAAACGTACATTCGAACTTTTAGGAGACATCACAGTAACAAGTACATATCAAGATGGGGACAACGTTCAAAAAGGTGACATTATTGCAGTATTACGAGGAGATATACGTGTGCTTTTAATCGGCGAACGTACAGCACTTAACTATTTACAACGTATGAGTGGGATTGCAAGTTTTACAAATGATTTAGTCAAAGAACTAAAGGGCAGTAAGACCAAGCTTTTGGATACACGTAAAACAACTCCTGGTATGCGTCTTTTTGAAAAATACGCTGTAAAGGTTGGTGGAGGTACAAATCACCGCTATAACTTAACAGATGGTATTTTAATTAAAGATAATCACATTGGGGCAGCAGGTAGCATTAAAGAAGCTGTAAGACTTTGTAAAGAGTATGCACCATTTGTACGTAAAGTTGAAGTAGAAACAGAAAGCTTAGAACAAGTTTTGGAAGCTATTGATGCTGGAGCAGATATTATTATGCTTGATAATATGAGTTTAGAAACCATGGCACAAGCTGTTAAACTAATAGATGGTAGAGCTGAGACAGAGTGCTCAGGTAATGTGAATAAAGAGCGTTTAAAAGCTATTGGAGAAATAGGTGTAGATTATGTATCATGTGGCGCTTTAACTCATTCAGCACCTATTTTAGATTTTTCACTTAAAAATTTACATCCAATAGAAGCATAAAGAGCCTTAGGAGGGTGTCGCAAAATTATTATTAACCTTGCGACATCCTCCTATTTTTTAAGGAGGTATAACGCTAAACGTACTAAAATAATGCATGAAGTGTCAAGTGATATGTGGATAATGACTAAAAATTGTGGTAAAATATGATTAATTAGATATATTATATACTTAACTAAAGAGGGGCTGAAACAATGAGTTTAATAAAGAAAATTGCAGTATTTGGATTAATTTGTATGTTAGGTACAAGTATGATTGGTTGTGGCAAACAAAGTGCAGAAACAGTAGCTACAGATGATACAAAAGCAGCTACAGAGCAAACTAAAGAGGATGATCAAGCTAAAGAAACAACTAAAGAAACAGGAAAAGATGTACCTATTGCTAAAATTGGGGATACAGAAATTCTAAAAAGTGAATTAGAGCTTCAACTAGGTTATCAAAAAGCATATCTTATGATGAGTTATGGTGAAGATTTCTTAACAACAGATAATGGAAAAGAATATGTGAAACAACTTAAGGGATATTTAGTAAATAATATCATAAATATGAAAATAGCAGAAATAAAAGCTGAAGAATTAGGCCAACTTCCTAAAGATGAAGAAATCAATAGTGCACTTGAAGAGCAAAAAACAACTTACGGTAGTGAGGAAGATTTCAAAAAAGCATTAGAAGAAAGTCAAATGACTGAAGATGACTTAAAGAAAGAAATAAAAACAGCACTTACAGCACAAAATATGAATACATACTTAGGAAAAGATGCTAAAGTAACTGATGAAGATGCAAAGAAATATTATAAAGACCATTTAAGTGATTACACAGATCAAGCTGGCGCAAATATTTCACATATTTTAGTAGCTACAGAAGAAGAAGCTAAAAAAGTTAAAGCAGAATACGATGCCGGCACAAGTTTTGCTGACCTTGCGGCTAAATATGGTACAGATGGTACAAAAACATCAGATGGTTCTTTAGGATTCATCGCTTACAACACACAAAACTATGATAAAGACTTTATGGAAGCTGCCAAAAAATTAGGTGAAGGTGAAGTATCTGATCCAGTTAAAACACAATTTGGTTGGCATTTAATTAAGGTAGAAGGCATCCAAAAAGAAGATGTTGTGAAAGCTTTTGAGGATGTAAAAGAAGAAGCAAATGCAGCTTGTCTTAAAGAAAAACAAAATAAACTTATTTCAGATCAACTTGAAAAATGGAAGAAAGAATTAAAAGTTGAAACTTACGATGATGTGATTGCAACAATAGAATAATGGGTAAGAATAGAAGGGAAAGTCAATGAAAAAAGGTAGAATTCAAAGTTTAGAGTTATTAAAAGCAACAAAGTTTTTAAGTCTTTATGAAGCAAAGTATAAAAACAAATTTAATGAAGATAAGAAATGGATTATTGCTTCACGTAAAGATGAAGCCACATTAAGTGCTCAGTATAATGGTGAAAAAGAAGAAAAGGTAGACGCAGTTGTTTTAGCCGCACTACATGAAGAGGAAGAAAAGTTAGTTGTGATTAAACAATTTAGAGTACCACTTAACGATTATGTATATGAACTTCCAGCAGGACTTGTAGATGGAGATGAAATGCCATATACAGCTGCAACTAGAGAGCTTAAAGAAGAAACAGGACTTGACCTTGTACAAATATATGAAAATAAAAGTAACCCAAAAGCATACTTCTCAGCAGGTATGACAGAAGAATCAGGTGCATTTGTATATTGTAGCTGTAAAGGAAATCTGTCAAAAGATGGGCTAGAGGCTGATGAAGATATTGAACCAATGTTACTTACAAGAGAAGAAGCAAAAGCACTTTTAGCAAGTGATGTTAAAATGGATATTAAGGCTTTCTTAGTGCTTCAAAGCTTTGCACAATTAGGGATGGATATTTTAAAATAAAATAGGTTGACAATTATAAAAAAAATAGTAAAATGACCTTAAGATGCAAAGGGGCATGAACGAATCAAC
>CALGWE010000509.1:0-1999 GCA_937935915.1 uncultured Clostridia bacterium | reverse complement strand
AGCCCGCGTAATCAGTAAAGAAGAAAAGTGGGGCTGTATTGATAAAAAGGGCAAACTGGTGATTCCTTGTATATATGATGAGATATGGCCTGCAAGAGAAGGAATGGCCGGTATTCGAAAAGGCGAACTGAGAGGCTTTATAAATCTAAAGGGGAATATAGTGATTAAACCACAGTTTAGTGGTATAAGTCTTTTTTCCGGTGGTGTTGCGTTAGCTATTAAGCCAGGCGAGGACACAGTAAACCTGATTGACAAAAAAGGTAATATATTAATTAGTGGACAAGAAAATATGAGCCTATCTGAGACTGGAGAATATATCTGGGTATGTAAGAATGGCAAATGGGGTGTTATTAAAAATCCATTAAAGTAAGAGAAGATGAGCCATTTTGACAGTGAGCAAAAGCCTCCCAATACGCATTCCGTGTATTGGGAGATTTTATAGTTCTCTAATAGGCAGTCTATTTTTTGAGGGGAAGTGAAGCAGTGAAAAAACGAAACAAATGCATTGTATTAGCCGCGGTTATGTTATTAGGTCAGATCCACCTAAAAGCAGAAACATTAACGACCTATACGGGTAAAGTTGTTCAAGTAGAAACAAAAGAAGATGGCAGCAGATGTGGGACTACAGGTGAGAAGCTCGTATATGAAGGTAAAGAGTATTTAATAGGTTTTGCAATCTATTCGGATAAAGTAGTGAAGTTTAAAAAGTTAGGAACAGTGGATGGTATACCTTATTATGATTTTGGCACCTATGTGATAGATGGCGCTCATGCAGACAACCTGCATAAGCTACAAAAGCTCTGTGAAAATTTTAACACAACGGATGACGTTACATTTGCCTGGGAGGAAATGAAGAATTATTCAGAAGAATATAATGAATGTGATACAGTTGATAAAAGAATAGCAGGAAACTATGCAGATTACTATGAATTTGGAGATCAACAGCGATATGATTTGATTTGTCTGTCAAGCAACTATCCAGGGGAGTCAACATTGGCACCTGGAAAGAATACGTTTGAATTGGCTTATGGGATGCGTAAAAGCTCAGGCGTTGAAACGCCATTATTTTATGCGAAGTTAATAGTTGACTATAGGGTGCCAGAATTTAAGGGAGAAGGGATGTTTAAAGATGTCTCTGCAGCTAAATCATATAAAGCAAGAATACCTGACAATCAAGGCTGGGTAATGGAAATAACGGAGGTAGTGCCATCTCCCAAAGAGATGATCGAAGAGTTGGCACAAAAGGGAATTGTGCAAGGCTATGAAGATGGGACTTTTAGGCCAAATCAATTTATGAAACGGGAGGATTTAGCTGTAGCGTTAGTCAACCTATTTGAATTAAAAGCAGAAGGTGATGAAAAGACTTTTGCAGACGTTAAAGGAAGAAAGACAGAAGAAGCAGTAAAAATAGCAGTTGCTAATCAGCTCATGACATCGCAAGCTGGAGGAAACTTTAAACCATCAGGTAATATATCAATGGAGGATATCTTTTTAGGCTTAGTAAAAGGCTATGAATTAAAGAATGGTAAGATTAAAGGGTATGAATCCACTCTTTTGTCTGGCGTAGACGAATGGTATATTAGTGAACAAAACAGGCCTTATATACAAAAGGGAATGAAATTAGATTTTTATAATACTTTTAAAAATTTTTCAGTTAATTGGGATGTGTATGTCTCAAGGCAAGAAGCTGCAGTTTGTTTCTATAATATGTTAAGTAGATTGAAATAATATTTTATATTTAATAGGTAGGGATTTTGCTTTTTCATAACATCTATATAAGTGTAAAGCAATTCACAACAAACCAAATAGCAACGCTGGCGGGCTTACTTTTTAATCCGGCGGGGCGAGAGCTAACATGTTTAGGATGAGCACTGTCATAACCTATGGCTGCGAGGATGCCTAGAAGGCTAAGTTTAGTGGGGCGGTGTGAAGTGGTTTTACATAGCGTTTAATTTTAAAAGTATCAGATGGCCTTTTTAGTTATGGGTACCAGAGCCTT
>CALGWE010000508.1:0-1998 GCA_937935915.1 uncultured Clostridia bacterium | reverse complement strand
GTCCACCCATACACGCCATATTAGAAAAGTCTACATTTTCTAACTGACTTGATTCAAAACCAATAAAATGTGCAACCTTATCCTTTAATTCACTATTTTGTAAGTTGAGTTGATACCACGAACTGCATATAAATTGGTCTGCTTTTTCTTCTGATTCTTTCAGTGCTTGCTGCCAATCCTCTAAAGATTTTACATAGCGGTCTACTTGTAAAATAATCTCGCTTTCATCTCGGTATTCTCCCCACCTTATCACCCAAAAATCTGCTTTAGGTATGGCTGCAAATTGCTCATTTTGTTCAATATCTCTTAGTAAAAATCTTAAGCTGTGCGCTACTAATTTACTGACATTCATAACTTTCTCACTAATAATTTCTGATACATCGTATTTATTAACTCTTCCTACATACTTTTTGCTTTCATTAAAAATCTGTTGTTCTAAGGTGTTTAGTTGTTCAAATAAAAAGCTTATATCTAGTGTCACTGTAATAGTTTCTTCATCTAAATACCAATCTACATCTGAAGCTTGCAATAACACTGTATACTTTTTTTGAATTAAGTCGATGCGTAGTAAAGAAAATTGAAAGTGCACAATTTCTGTTTTACCCTTTATCTTAATAGCTTCTGCTAGCTTCACAAAACTTTCTAATATGCGTTCCTTTAGCTGTGTATTTTTCTTTTGAAGATTGTCCCAAAACTTATTTTCATAATCTTGCAATAACGCTTCACTATAAGTTCGAAAACGCCCTAGTGCTTCTTCTCTTGTCATACACACCCTCCTTTAGTCTACTTTTACTTCTGTCCCTTGAATAATCATATTACCGCCTTCATCTAACAATACTTTACCGCCTTTATCACAGGCTAATTCAATAGATTTAATGGCAGTTAATTGTAAGTCTAACTTAGATTTTATATCTAACTTTTCTTCTGCTGTCACATTGACACTTTTATTACCATAAAGAGACACTTTCCCCTGCTGGCCAATACTTAATACAGCTACACTTCCATTACAAGCAATGCGAATGCCTTCTGGTGCCAATTTCATTTCTTTATCATGAACTGTTCCTAAATACTTTACATCAGGATTACTCATACGGTCTTTTCCACTACTTGGCACCTCATAAATACTTACCGCACTTAATGCCACTGCATCTTTTGTATATTTAGTTGGGAAATAAACTCTCACAGTATCGCCTACCTCCGGCATACAATCCCAGCCACTCCCATCATTAGATGCCGACATTGTAGAATAAGGAAACCAATAGGCTGTACCTGTATCTTGCTGCTGATCAATATTCAAATGAACCTTTACTTTATCACCTTGAGGCACTAAAATTTTCCCTTCTATGGCTACACCTACTAATTGCATAGGAAAAATCTCTTGTTCTTTTAGGCCTGATTTTACTTGAAAAGTATAGTCATTGATAAGTAATCCGCCTTCTAATCTACTCCTTAAAGCTTGTATGTAAAATTTATGACCATTCATTTCTATATGGTGCATCAGATAAGCAATTTCCTCTGCCCGTATATCATAAAATGTATACCAGGTCTCACTAACTGGACTATCTATATTGGCTTTAATCCGATAATAATGGTCTAGATTTTTTCGTGCATCAATGCGTTGTATTTTAAAGTTTTCAATTTGAATATCCTCTGCCCCTACAAAAAATCGGATACCAGCTACCTCCACTGCTGGGAAAAGGGGGCATTAAAACTGGATGCAATTCTTTTAATAAATTCCCAGTCCGTTTCTTCATATTGTACTAATAGCTCTCCAATAGGTTCATTAGGGATTTTAATAATACAGTCTGAATGTGGATAATTAGCCATTATTGACTTAATGACCTCATGATATCCCATCTGTAAATTTTGAAAAGATCTAGAATGCTTTGTAATATCCATTAAATAAGTACCACTTTTAGCTTCAAGCTCTAGCCAATAAACCTCAGCTTTAAAAACGACTTTCACCTGGGTTACAATACCATGAAATAAAACTATTTT
>CALGWE010000507.1:0-1563 GCA_937935915.1 uncultured Clostridia bacterium | reverse complement strand
TAAATAAAAGGACTTTTTAAGTCCTTTTTTTATTATACTCATTGAGTATTTTAAGGCTTTTATCATATAATAAAGCTATAAAATTTATAAATATAGGTGACTAAAAAATGAATATACAATGGTATCCAGGTCATATGACCAAAACAAAAAGATTAATTGAAGAAAATATCAAGTTAGTTGATATTGTTATTGAACTTTTAGATGCACGTGCACCTTATAGTACAAAAAATCCGGATATTGATAAGTTAGCTGGTAATAAAATGCGAATTATCATTTTAAATAAAGCAGACTTAGCTGATGAAGCAGTAACAAAAGCATGGATTGATTGGTATAGTGCACATAATGTAAAAGTTGTCCCAATTATTGCGACAAGTGGTAAAGGAATTAAAGAAGTTGTTAAAATCGCAGAAGATCTTTTAAGAGAAAAGATTGAGAGAGATAAAGCAAGAGGACGTATCTACCGTCCAATTCGTGCCATGATTGTAGGGATTCCAAATGTAGGTAAATCTACATTTATTAATGCTTTAGTTGGTAAAAAATCAGCTAAAACAGGTGATAAACCAGGTGTTACAAGAGGTAAACAATGGGTTAAAATTAGAAAAGGCTTTGAACTTCTTGATATGCCAGGTATCTTATGGCCTAAATTTGAAGATCAAACAGTGGCACAACACTTAGCATTTATTGGATCTATCAATGATAACATTTTAGATAATAGACAACTTGCTATTAACTTATTAGATCTCGGACTTAAAGAATTTAAAGGTAAATTAGAAGAGAGATATAAAGTTGAATTACCAGATGATGGCTATGAAGCGTTTAAAACAATTGCAGTAAAACGTGGACTTATTATAGCTGGTGGTGAAATCGATGAACTTCGTACAGCACAAATCATATTAGATGAATTTAGAGGCGGTAAGTGGGGACATATCACAGTTGAACACCCAAAAAACATACAATAGATAAATATCAATAAATAGATATAGAAAGAAGTGAGAATATGGGACAGGGCGTAAATTTTATTAAGCGAGGCATTGAATTTAGTAAAGAACTTATTTTAGCAGTATTAATGGCTTTATTATTTACATTTTTTATTGTGAGTCATAATAAGATACCTACATCTTCTATGGTAAGTACAATTAATGTGAATGACCATATTTTAACCACAATGATACCGTACTATTATCGTGATCCTGCATATGGCGAAATTGTCGTATTTAAACATGAAGGTCCTGATAAAGTAGAAAGTTGGGTAAAACGTGTCATAGGGCTTCCTGGAGACGTCATCGACATTCGTGAAGGTAATGTCTATGTCAATGATGTAAAAATTGATGAATCAAGATATTTAGCCAGTGAAGGTATTTCAGACCCTTATATAGGAAGTAATCACGTAGAATTTCCGTATACAGTACCAGAAAATAGCTATTTTTTAATGGGGGATAATCGCCCTCAAAGTCAAGATTGCCGTTATATTGGTGCAGTAAGTCGCGATAAAATTTATGGTAAAGGATGGATAAAAATATATCCATTTAACCAAATTAGTATTTTAAAATAAATTGTTATGGG
>CALGWE010000506.1:0-5518 GCA_937935915.1 uncultured Clostridia bacterium | reverse complement strand
TGTTTTTACTTAGATATTAGAAAATGAAAGTTCTCTTACAGGAGAATCAGAGAGTGTAAATAAGCAAGCTGATGCTATTTATGCAGAAAGTGATATACCATTAGGGGATCAGAAAAATAGGGTGTTTTCAGGCTCACTTGTTACTTATGGGCGTGCTATAGTAGTTGTGACACATACAGGAATGGCAACAGAGATTGGTAAGATTGCTAATTTAATGAATGAGGTAGGTGATAAGCAAACACCTTTACAAAGAAGTTTAGATGAGTTTAGTAAGAAGTTGGCAATTATTATAATTGTTATTTGTTTTATTGTATTTGGGTTAAGCTTATATAGGAAAATGGCGGTAATTGATGCCTTAATGTTTGCTGTGGCGTTAGCAGTAGCTGCCATTCCTGAGGCGCTTAGTTCTATTGTAACGATTGTATTAGCATTAGGTACACAGAATATGGCTAAGAAGAATGCTATTATGAAAGAGCTTAAGGCTGTAGAAAGTTTAGGATGTATATCTGTTATTTGTTCAGATAAGACGGGAACATTAACACAAAATAAAATGACAGTAAAGAAATTGTTTAGAGCTGGGGAAGAAATAAATGATAAAGGGCTTAAGTTAGAAAATAAATTAGATGATTATTTAATGAAGGCTTGTGTATTATGTAATGATTCTATTACAAGAGAAAATGTAAATATGGGTGACCAACAGAGATTGCACTAGTAAATTTAGCTGAGATCTATGGTATTGATGAAGAAGATATGAGAATGCAAATAATAAGAGAGCAGGAGATAGCCTTTGATTCAGATAGAAAGCTTATGAGCACATTACATAAGATTAATGATAAATATATTTTATTTACGAAGGGGGCAACAGATGTTTTATTACAACATGTGACGTACATAGAAAGAGAGGATGGGTTAGGGAAGATTACTAAGGAGGAAATGAGACAAATTACTGAAGCTAATGAAAGGTTTTCTAATAATGGTCTTAGGGTATTAGGATTTGCTTATAAGGAAATAGAAGAAAATAGAGCATTAACTTTAGCAGATGAGTGTGACTATATATTTTTAGGATTAGTAGCTATGATTGACCCACCTAGGGAAGAATCTAAAGAAGCTGTAGGAGATTGTATCAAAGCTGGTATTAGACCTGTAATGATTACTGGAGATCATAAAGTAACTGCATCAAGTATTGCTAGAGAAATTGGAATTTTACAAGAAGGCCAACTGGCTGTAGAAGGTGTGGAATTAGATAAAATGACAAATGACGAACTAGATCAGTGTATTGAAGATATTTCTGTATATGCTAGAGTATCACCAGCACATAAGATTAGGATAGTAGAGGCTTGGCAAAAGAAAGGGCATATAGTGGCTATGACTGGTGATGGCGTAAATGATGCACCTGCCCTGAAGAAAGCGGATATTGGTATAGCAATGGGGATTACAGGAACAGAGGTATCTAAGGATGCTGCCTCGATGATTTTAACAGATGATAATTTTGCAACTATTGTTAAGGCTATTGTAAATGGAAGGAATATATATAGTAATATTAAAAATGCTATTAAGTTTTTATTATCTGGAAACACAGCGGGTATCTTATGTGTATTAGCAACTTCTTTATTAGGACTACCAGTACCTTTTGCAGCAGTACAATTGTTATTTATTAATTTAGTGACAGATAGTTTACCTGCTATTGCTATTGGGATGGAGGAGTGCAGAAATGATTTATTAAAACAAAAGCCTAGAAAAGCAAATGAGAAGCTTTTAAATAGTGAGTTTATGAAAATATTAGGGGTACAAGGTGTTTTACTAACAGTATTTACAATGATGTCTTATTTTGTAGGCTTGCGTAGCGGAGATAGTGGCGTTGCGATGACTATGGCATTTGGTACATTATGTTTAGCAAGACTACTTCATGGATTTAATTGTCGTGGTGAAGGTTCTATATTTAAACTGGGACTATTATCAAATAAAGCCAGTGTATTGGCATTTATAATAGGTGTTTTATTACTTAATATGGTGCTATTTGTACCTGGAATAAGTGAATTTTGTCAGGTAAGTACATTAAGTAAGGAGCAGATAGTTAGTTTATATGGTTTTGCTATATTCCCAACAGTATATATTCAAATCTATAAGATGTTTAGAGAAGTAAGTGCATTATCACAAAAATATAAGCTATGATTAAGTTAAGGCGTATTAAGATATAAGAAATAGTTTCTTATGTTTTAATACGCCTTTTTATAGAGCAGAGATTTTAATTTTTAAATTTCTTATTTCTAAACTTAAAACTTGAATTGAAAATGTGAGATAAATATAGCGTGTAAGTTATTTTTCTTTGAAAGGTGGATCTTGGACATAACCACTTGCTAGTTTTTGCATACCTCTTGGGATGGCATCTTTAGAGTTCTTCCAATCAGCATCTTTGTTACGATAATCATATTTATCAATAAACCAAGAAAGATCTTCTTCTATACGTTTAAGATTAGCTTGTGTAAGTTTGAAGAGTGTATTATAAAATTCAGGTTTATCCTTATCAGATATTTTAGTATGAGAAAGGCGCATAAGGTTACCGAAGTGAGGTAAACAGAAACCTTTACTTTCATTAAATAGCTTTTTAAAGTCTGGAGTAGAGCTATAAAGATAGAAGAAGGTATCCATATAACGCACAAAGTTAGTGTCGATATAGTCACATATGTAACAAGATTTATTTTGAGCATCTACCCAATCACTAATAGAATTATGTTCTGCTGTATCGATTGTTTTAGTCTTTTTAAATTTATCAAAAAAGCTTGCTTTAGAAGGTGTATAAGCCTCAATTTGCTTAGCAAGTTCTTTTTGAAGAGCAATATAGTGAGTATGAAGGATAAGTGCATTACCAAGACGATTACCATAATCATACATTTTTTTATAGTGTTCTTTACAAAATCCCATTTTATCCGTTACAGCGCGAATATCATCTTCCATATAAGCGGCACCTAAAATGAAGGAAATTGCATCTTGTTCAAGTTTTCGTGAGATAAAGCAAAAAGGACATTCATCCTGTGCATTAAAAGCCTCTGTTAGAGGAATAGTATAGATTGTATCTTTCATGATAAACTTCCTTTCAATAGTAATTATATTACTAGCATAGCATAAAGGAGGCAGAATAATCATTAATATTGTTAAATTATTAATAAATAATATATTAGTGTGCAAAATGGTTATTTATTTATAAAATGGAAATAATATCTAAAGAATAATAGTAAAGGGTGTGACAGCATGAAAAATGTGGTGATGCTAGGACATTTGGATCATTTTGACGTGAGACAGATTTTAGAAAGTGGACAAGTATTTCGCTTTGAAAAGATAACAGATCAAAGCTATATGCTTGTTGCAAAGCAAAAAGTAATTAAGTTAGCACAACACGAAGAATCTAGTAGTGTAATGATTTATAATACCAATATTAGTGAGCTAGATGAAGTATGGAGTCACTATTTAGACATTAATACAAATTATGCAGAGATTGCTAACACCTTATCAGCTAAAGATGAGCATATGGCCAAGGCTGTAGCATTTGGACAAGGTATTAGAATACTAAAGCAAGACCCTTGGGAGATGTTAATATCCTTTATTATTTCACAAAATAAAGCTATTCCTCATATTAAAGAATGCATTAAGAATATTAGTAGACAGTTTGGTACACCTATAGAAGATGAAGATTGCAATGGATATTATACTTTTCCAACACCAGAAGAACTTAAAAATGCTACAGAAGAAGATTTAAGAGCTTGTAAAGTAGGCTTTAGAGCACCCTATATTATAGATGCGTGTCATAAAATATTAAATGAAGAAATAGTATTAAATGACCTCTATTTAATGTCTGCTGAAGAAGCTAAAGAAAAACTTATGAGTATAAAAGGTGTAGGGCCTAAGATTGCAGATTGTATTTTGCTATTTGCTTACTCTAAGATGGAACTTTTTCCAACAGACGTCTGGATAAAGCGTGTTATGGAAGGATTATATTTTGAAGGAAGAGAAATGAAGCTAGTGGAGATACAAAAGTTTGCCAAATCCTACTTTGGTAATTTAGCAGGTTATGCGCAACAATATCTCTTCTTTTATGGTAGAGAAAATGCACTTTTTACTGAAAAAATAAAAACAAAAGAAAAAGCATAAAAATAAAAGAAAACAAATGAAAAAATGAGATAAGGCTATTAAATCAACTAAAATAAAATTTGCATTAAAGGTAATAATACCATAATATTATAAATATCAATTAGCACTCTAGTTAAGTGAGTGCTAATAAAAGAAAATATAGGAATTTAGGGAGGTCTTTCTTTATGAACTTAAAACCATTAGGCGATAGAGTTGTTATTCAACATCTTGAGGCAGAAGAAAAAACAAAATCAGGTATTATCTTAACAGGTGCTGCAAAAGAAAAACCACAAGAAGCAGTAGTTGTAGCAGTAGGACCTGGCGGTATGGTAGATGGTCAAAAAGTAGAAATGCAAGTTAAAGTTGGAGATAAAGTAATTTACTCTAAATATGCAGGTACAGAAGTAACATTAGAAAAAGAAGAATATGTTATTGTTAAACAAAGTGATATTTTAGCAATTGTAGAATAATTAGAAGTTAGCTTTTAATAATAGAGTTAGTGAATAAATAAATATAGGGTAAGGACGAAAAATTATCCTAAAAAAATAAATGAGGTTAAACTCGTAAATGGGAGGCTTATAAACATGGCAAAACAAATTCGTTTTGGATTAGAAGCAAGACAATCACTTCAAGCAGGTGTTGATCAATTAGCAAACGCAGTAAAAGTAACATTAGGACCAAAAGGTCGTAACGTTGTTTTAGATAAATCTTTCGGTACACCACTTATCACAAATGATGGTGTTTCAATTGCAAAAGAAATTGAACTTGAAGATCCATTTGAAAATATTGGAGCGCAATTAGTTAAAGAAGTTGCTACTAAAACAAATGACGTAGCTGGTGATGGTACAACTACAGCTACAGTTTTAGCTCAAGCAATGATTACAGAAGGTCTTAAAAATATTGCAGCTGGTGCTAACCCAATTATCGTTCGTCGTGGTATGAAAGCTGCTACAGATGCTGCTGTAGAATCAATCAAATCTATGAGCCAAACAGTAAATAGCAAAAACCACATTGCTAGAGTTGCTGCTATTTCAGCTGGTGATGATGAAGTTGGTAACTTAATCGCTGATGCTATGGAAAAAGTATCAAATGATGGTGTTATTACAGTAGAAGAATCAAAAACAATGACTACAGAATTAGATGTAGTAGAAGGTATGCAATTTGACCGTGGATACTTATCAGCATACATGGTAACAGATACAGAAAAAATGGAAGCTGTATTTGAAAACCCATATATCTTAATTACAGATAAAAAAATCACAAACATCCAAGAAATCTTACCAGTACTTGAACAAATCGTTCAAACAGGTTCTAAACTTCTTATCATTGCAGAAGATGTAGAAGGCGAAGCTCTTGCAACACTCGTTGTAAATAAAATTCGTGGAACATTTAA
>CALGWE010000505.1:0-1628 GCA_937935915.1 uncultured Clostridia bacterium | reverse complement strand
TTTTTATGTTATTTTAAAGGTTAGATAATTAATCTAAAAGGTGTCACAGGAAGCCCCGTGCTACCTGTAACATTTGCTTCAGTATAGCTACTATAGCCATAGCGAATCTCAAGAATATGTGAAATATCTGGGCAATCTATTAATAAGGTGTTTTCAGTGACTGTAGCAGATATAGATTGGATTTGACCTAAGTTATCTTTAATTTGCAAACCCTTAATTTTGTCGCCTTTAATTTGTAAGTGTGTGCCGGTATAACTAAAGGTAAGTTTAAGGGTTGTATTTTGTAAAGTGGCAGCAGCTAAAATAGGGCTATGCGCCAAAAGATCTTCATTATAAATATGCTTTCGTGCAAGAAGGGCAAGACGATGTGCAATAACCTTTTTATGCTTAGGATGAATATCATCCTTTTCACCGGAATCTATAGCAACAACCATATAAGTATGTGGGAGTTTAGTAGCTACTTTAAACTGAGCCTCGCGAATATAAGCCCATAAGTAAGGGTCCCCAGAATCTACATCATAGCTAGGTAGTTGTACAAAGAAAAATGGCAGGTTAGGGTTTTGAAAATCATCGCGCCAATTTTGAATAAGTGCTGTAAATAGATTTTCATAAAGTTTAGGATGTATATCATCACTTTCACCTTGATACCAAATGACACCCTTAAAGGTAAATGGAATTAAACGTGAAAGCATACTTTCATAAAGTCGACTAGGTGTTTCGGAGCAGAGTGGGCCAAATGGTTCCATAGGCCAAATATTGGTTTCGCTATGGATGTAGCGTTGAACATTTAAGGCATATTCTGTAAAGTCTTTAGTATATTGCACCATATCAACAGTAGATAAATCCTTTTTAAAATCTTTATAGAAGCGTTTAAGTGCAGGATCTTTCATAAAATAAGCTTCACGAATCCAACAAGCTGCTGATTTACCACCCCAAGAGCAGTTCACAATACCAATAGGAATATTTTGTGTTTCTTGTAATTCTTGTGCAAAATGGTAAGCAATAGCAGAAAAGTTTTTGAGAGATTCTCTAGAAGGTACACGCCAAGCTAAATCAGATGATTTAATTTCCCAACCAATCTCATTATTACCACCTAAATAACAAGTGCCTTGTTCATAATGGCGTGCTACCATATCACAGACACGAATAGGCTGCGTATTTGGGGTACAAAGGGCTTTAGAGCCATCTAAGGTATCACGTAGTGGCATGGCCATATTGGACTGACCACTGGCTAAATAGACATCCCCGATTAAGATATCTTGATATGTAATGACTTGAGACCTAGATTCAACCCTTAAGGTAGTTACAGGGCCTAGAGAAAGTGGTGAAAGACTTACTTCCCAGTGTGCATTTGCAACATAGGTTGTGATTTGTTGGTTTTGAATAGAGATGATAACAGGTGCATTTTCTTCACCTGTTCCCCAGATTTTAATGGGTACACCATGCTGGAGAACCATATGATGCCCAAATATAGGGGCTACTTGTAATGAAACTTCTTCCATTTTTGTGACATCCTTTCTTTATGTGATAATTAATGATACAGTTATAAATATAAGATAAAATATATATAAAATAACGACATGTGCTAGTTAATCTTTAATTATGTAAAGGATAAATATGGTAATTAT
>CALGWE010000504.1:0-7708 GCA_937935915.1 uncultured Clostridia bacterium | reverse complement strand
TAATACTGTTTTTCCATCTATCATTACTTCAATCCCATGACCAGCAATAGCTGTAAAGTTTTCTAATGCTTTAAGGGCTAAACCTTTTTCTTCTGCTGCTCTTACAATAGCTTCACCTAATGGGTGTTCCGAACCTTTTTCACTGCTAGCAGCTAATAAAAGAATATCTTCTGCTTCATATTTCTGTGTATTTTCTTTGGCTACAATAATATCTGTTACTTTAGGTTTTCCTTCTGTTAAAGTTCCTGTTTTATCAAATACAATTGTATCGATTTTATAAGTTGTTTCTAAAGCTTCTCCGCCTTTAATAAGTACGCCTTCTTCAGCGCCTCTACCTGTTCCAACCATAATAGCTGTTGGTGTGGCAAGACCTAATGCACAAGGACATGCAATAACTAATACAGCAATAAAGATTGTTAGTGCAAATACTGGCGTCTCACCCATTACAAGCCAAAAGATAGCCGCAATAACTGCCAGTGAAATAACTGTTGGCACAAAGTAAGCCGCAATCACATCTGCCATTTTTGCAATAGGTGCTTTACTGCCTTGAGCTTCTTCTACAAGTTTAATGATTTGTGCTAAAGCTGTATCTTTCCCAACCTTAGTGGCTTTGTATTTAATAAATCCAGTTTTATTAATACTTGCCCCAATAACATTGCTGCCCACTGTTTTTTCTACTGGAATACTTTCTCCTGTAATCATAGCTTCATCAATAGCTGTGCTACCTTCAATGATTTCCCCATCTACAGGAAGTTTTTCACCTGGTTTCACAATGACAATATCACCTACTAAAACTTCTTCAATAGGGATAATTTGTTCATTTCCATTTCGAATCACTGTAGCTGTCTTAGGTGAAAGTCCCATAAGCTTTTTAATAGCTTCTGATGTACGACCTTTTGATCTAGCTTCTAAATATTTTCCTAATGTAATGAGTGCTAAAATAGTTGCTGCTGATTCAAAGTATAGGTGCATAGCATAACTGCCATCACCTCTTGCAATCTGCACCATACCATATAAGCTATAAATAAATGCTGCTGATGTGCCAATAGCAATTAATGAATCCATATTTGGACTAAGCTGGAATAAGTTTTTATATCCCACCTTATAAAATTTATACCCTACAGCCATAACAGGGAGCGTTAAAATAAGCTGCACGATGGCAAAATTCATAGGATTCATCATAGGCTCTATCATATGAGGAAGTGGCATTCCCATCATATGTCCCATACTAATAATTAAAAGTGGCAGCGTAAAACCTACTGAAATAATAAAGCGATAAAAAAGTAATTGATCTTCTCTATACTTTTTAACTTCCTCTTTCTTTTCTGCTTCACTCATTAAATTAAAACCGGCTTTGCTTACTGCTGCTTTAACCTGACCAATATTGGTGACCCCTTCATCTACTGTCACATTTAACTTTTCACTGGCAAAGTTCACACTCGCCTCTTCAATACCAGCTATTTTACGTACAATGCGTTCGATACGGCTAGCACAAGCAGAACAAGTCATACCTTCTATTTTGAAAGTATAAGCTTTTGTCTGCTTCTTAAGTTTAAAGCCCGCCTTTTCAACAACTGCTGTAATCTTTGCTTCATCTACCTTATTTTCATCATAAGTTACATTTAACATTTCTGCCGCAAAGTTCACACTAGCTGTTTCCACGCCATCGATTTTCCCAACGACACGTTCAATACGGCTGGCACAAGCTGAACAAGTCATACCTTCTATCTTGCTTTTTTTATGCTTCATATAGTTTCTCCTTTACTTCGTAATAACTTTCTCTAATATATGAATAACTTCCTCTATTTTTTCTTCTGCATGATCTTGATTTTCACATGCTGACTTCACACAGTTTTTCATGTGCTGTTCTAAAATAAGTAAATTCGCACGTTTTAAAAGCGCCTGCGCCGCTAGAATTTGATTCGATATATCTACACAATAACGTTCATCTTCTATCATTTTAATAATACCTTCAATCTGTCCTTTAGCTGTTTTTAAAGATTGCATGGCTTTTTTTCTCTCTGGATTCATATTTACCTCCTCCCCATGGGGGGGTATTATATTTTATATCATAATAACCACTACTTATTTTGTCAACCTACTTACTTTTGAAATACTTCTTCTACTACATATAGTAACCTCATTAAATCCTTTAAAATCTAGTATAAATATGGTAATTGATTTGTTTAAAATAAAGGGAGAGGAAATTTCTTCCTCTCCCTTTATTTTAAACAATTGGATGACTTGCTATAATCACACAATCCTCTACTTCTGCTCCATTAAATAAAGTACTACCACCATTGCACAATCTCTTTGGCATATCCATATAAGAAAGACAATTATTAAACTGACATCCTTTAAGCCTTTGAGGAATATTCATACTAAAACCTAAGCTATAATCACTGTAATAATGCCCTTCTTTATTCCATACACTACAGTCTACAAACTTGCTATCTACTATTTCAACAAAACGCATTTGATTTGTCTCTGTTATAGCTTTATCAGCTATGAAATAAATTCCGCCATTACTGTTTTGATACATATCATATAAATAAACACATTCTTTAAATTGACATGCATAAATACTTACATGAATGCAATCATTAATAAGTAAAACACGATTATTAAAATATGTAAACTTGCAATGATCTATTATAATCCTGGCAGTTCCATCAAAGCTTATAGGATGATTATCACCTATAATCTCACAGTTTTTAAAAACAACCTTTTGATTATTTCTAAACAACCAGTTTTTACGACTTAAATCAATTTGCCAGTTTTCAAATACTAAAACATCCTGTTTAAAAACCCAACGTTCTAGGGACATTTCTTCATTCTTGAAGACTTCATTAAAATTAGGTCTTTCCTCTAAGTTTCTAGAGCCATAATAAAATACCATCTCATCATCATCTATAAGTCTTCCCACTAAAAAAGATTTTACATAGCCTACAAAGTTTCTTACCTTAATATTTTTAGGTGCTCTTTCAATTAGCTGCATATAGCTATTGCTATCTTCTTCTAAAATGCAAGTAGCTAAGTTCATTAGAAAGTTATATTCTCTTTCCCCGATTCCCAAACTTTCCCCTATTAAACTTGCAAACTCTTTTTGTACCTTAGTAGCCTTCATAAGTAATAATAATAAATCTAATACAAAATTGTATTTCAACTCATTTTCTCTAAAATACTTTAAAAAGTTCTCACCTAATGCCTTGGCAAAGTTCTGAGCTTCTATTTCACTAATTTCTATTAATATTTCATCATTTAAATCCACGCTTTGAATAATCTGATTTAAAAAGGCTCTTTGCTCATAAGTAAAATCAGCACTTTCCTTTAACGCCAGATTCAATAATGTAATATACGTTTTCTTAATAGGTTCATGACATCTTTGCAATGGATGTTCCTCTATTTTTTTATTAAATGTTACTTGTTTTTCTAAATAACTATTAAGTTTCTCTAATATACTCACCCTTCCCCCTCCTTTCTTTTATTTTATACTATCTCCTATGTAATATCAAAAATATACTCATACCTTAATAGCACAAAAAGCGACTACGAAACTATCAATCATTTCGTAATCGCTTCTCTTTTATAAATCACTCACTGCTTCTACTTCTACTATAAAATGACCTGTTACGTTTCTAGGGCTTGCAATATACAGATTGCGCATGCCTTCATATGGCATAACATAACCATCATGTATATCTAAATATACAATAGGATGTTCTCCCCTACTTCCTTCTTGTAGTACGGTAAAATGAATATCATCATCTGCTTCAATTTTACTTATAATATGCCAAACTAAATACTTTTCCTTTGGAAGTTGCACCGTTGAGAAATTAAAACTTACTCTCTCTCCATCTGTTTGTGATTTAGGTAAACATGCAATTGTTACTGTATTCATAACAAACACCCCTTCCACTTTGTTAATTTCTTCTAACCCTCTAACTAATATAATCCTAGTATACGTAGTTTTTACCAATTTAATACATATTTTATTTAACCTGTCTTTTTTCTACTTTTAGGTCACTTCTCTTCTATAAATTTATCTATGTTTTACAAGCATAAAAAATATACAAGCTTTATTTACAAAAAAGCTTATTTAAACAGTTTGTCTTTTAAACTGCTTAAATAAGCTTATACTAAAAATCTAACTTAAAAATAATGCATATACTACAGTCATAACCCCTGTTACCCCTATAGCAATACCACTCATAGCCCCTTGAACTTGTCCAAGTTCTAGTGCTTTAGTTGTCCCCATAGCATGGCTACAAGCACCTATTGCCACACCTGCTGCAATAGGTTCTTTAATACGAAAAATCTTAATCATTAAAGGTGTAAATATAGCACCTGCAATTCCTGTAATAATAACAGCTGCAACTGTGACTGGTGCTAAGCCACCTAATTGGCTTGAAACTTCTATAGCAATTGGTGTAGTTACAGACTTAGGTAGTAATGAAGCTGTTAACACATCATCTAACTTAAACAACTTGCAAAGCATAAACACACTTACCATAGACACCCCTGCCCCCACTGCTGTTCCTACAATAATTGGTAACCAATTTTTCTTAAGTATTTCTAACTGACTATAAATAGAGATTCCTAACGCTGCTGTAGCTGGTGCTAGAAACATGGTAATAATCGAACCACCTTCATTATAATTAGCTACTGGAATGCGAAATACTTGTAATACTGCAATCACTAAAAGTATGGCTATAAGCAGAGGATTTGCTAATGGTGACTTAAGCTTTTTATTGATTTTGATACCTATCTCAAAGGCAAATATAGATAGTACAATCCCAAAGTATGGACTAGATGTAATCTCATTCATTTATTTTCCTCCTTTTATTTTGCCATCCAATTACAAAGGTTACTGTATACGCCGTTGCTATAAAAGTTAGTACCATTGTAATAATACATATCGCTAAAATCTTAAGTACATTCCCTTTAAGTAAATCATAATTATCTATGATAGCTACACCTGATGGGATAAAGAAAAAGGCCATATTCTGAAGTAAAAAGTTCGTCTTCTCTCTTACATGCTCCGCCTTGATCACCTTAAATAAAAGTAATAAAAACAAAATAATCATGCCCATTACACTTGCTGGAAAAGGAAATGGTAGTACACTAACTACAATCTGCCCCAATAAACATATGGCAAATACAATGGCTATTTGCATAATAATCTTCACTTTACACACTCCTTACCGTTTTATCTTAACTTCCTAAAAAATTCTACTCCTACTCCTTAAAACCGTCAATTATACACAAGTCACATTTTGTTATCTTCTATAATAATTTTTCTATAATTATTTACTAGTTATACATCCTATTTTTATATACACAAAAAACCTGCTACTGAAAATATCCTTTCACTAGCAGGTTCCCTACTCTTTATAAGTAGAAATGAACTTATAATCACCCCAACGGCTTCACTTACTGTCAAAGTAAATAAATTAACTTCTCTCTTTTTCTCCTCAAAGTAGACCCAAATAGTAAGCTGGGTTAGTGGTGGTTTAAAAGCTACCTGTGGAGTAATTTAATGATAGGCTTAGTAAAGAGAATCAAAGCGTTTTTAGGTCGGTTGTTTGAGTGAACGCAGTGAGCGAGTTCCGACCATTGCTTTGATTATCTTTGCTTAGCCTATCATAAATTACGTAAGGTGTAGCTTTAAACCACCACTAACCCAGCAGACCTATTTGATCTACTTACTTTACTTACACCCATGTTCGCCGCAAGTGTGGCCTTCACCATGCGCATGATGACTACATCTTGTGTTTGGATTGTAATCTAATTCCCCTTTAATAAATGCTTCTACCTGTGCATCTGCATTTCCAGAAGTTCCTGGATAAATTTTAATTCCTGCTTCACTTAAAGCATTAATTGCGCCACCACCGATGCCGCCACAAATTAATGTATCTACATCTAGATTTTTAAGAAAACCTGCTAATGCACCATGACCAGATCCATTTGTATCTACGATTTTTTGTGAAACAATATTGCCATTTTCAATTTCATAAACTTTAAACTGCTCTGTGTGTCCAAAGTGACCAAAGATATTTCCATTTTCATAAGTTACTGCAAGAATCATAATTTATGCCTCCTAAAATTTTTATATTATTTTTTTAACTGGCACTGGCAATGTTCCTTTTTACATTTACTATCCTGCTCTACTTTACAAGGAGATGTTTCTCCCTCCACAAGACTTGTAAGCTCCTTTGCCACTTCCAGTAATACTGCCTTATTTACTTCGTAATGAATGAAATACCCTCTCTTTTCAGGGACCAGAATGTTAGCTTCCTTCATTACTTTTACATGTTGAGATACAGCACTTTCACTGATTCCTAGTCTTTTAGCCAAGCCTCTTACACAATAATCATGTTCTAATAGAAGCTTTATAATATTCATTCTAGTCTCATCCGAAATTGCTTTGAGTACATTTGTTAATTCCATACTACTCCTCTTTTGATTAAGTCATTACTTAATTAAATTTTTTAGCATTAAATATTAAAACGCACAAAAAAAGGTGAAGATGCTTATTGGCACATCTTCACCCTTTTACCATATATATTTAAAGGATTACTCTAAATTGTTTTCTAATGTTTGAAGTTCAGCTGTAAGTTCTTTTGGTAATCTATCTCCGAATTTATCATAGAATTCATGGATACCTTTTACTTCTTCTTTCCATAATTCTTTATCTACATTAAGTAAGTTAGCAATTGTAGTTTCATCAATGCTTAAACCTTCTGTATTGATATCTTCTACTTTTGGACCAAATCCGATAGGAGTTTCTACTGCATCTACTTTACCTTCGCAGCGATCTAAGATCCAGCTAAGTACTCTTAAATTATCTCCGAATCCTGGCCAAATGAAGTTACCTTCATCATCTGTTCTGAACCAGTTTACATTAAAGATTTTTGGTGCTTTATCACCAAGTTTTTCGCCCATATCAATCCAGTGTTGGAAGTAATCAGCCATGTGGTAACCACAGAATGGAAGCATTGCCATTGGGTCACGTCTTACAACACCTACTGCTCCTGTTGCAGCTGCTGTTGTTTCAGAAGCCATGATTGAACCTACGAATACACCGTGATTCCAGTCTCTTGACTCATATACAAGTGGTGCAGTTTTTGCACGACGTCCACCAAATACGATTGCAGAAATTGGCACACCTTGTGGGTTATTGAACTCTTTGCTGATACATGGACAGTTTCTAGCTGGTGCTGTGAAACGGCTATTTGGATGAGCACCTTTAGAGCCATCAGTACAATCCCATTTTTCACCTTTCCAGTTAAGTGCATTTGTTGGAGGATTTTTGTCAAGACCTTCCCACCAAACTGTATTTGTATCTAAGTTTAATGCAACGTTTGTGAAGATTGTTCCTTCTTCTGTTGAATGTAATGCATTTGGATTTGATTTTAAGTTTGTTCCTGGTGCTACACCGAAGAATCCATTTTCAGGGTTGATTGCCCAAAGTCTTCCGTCTGGACCTTGTCTAAGCCAAGAAATATCATCACCTACACACCATACTTTGTAACCAGCTTTTTTATAAACTTCTGGTGGAATAAGCATTGCAAGGTTTGTTTTACCACATGCAGATGGGAATGCAGCACAAATGTATTTTACTTCACCTTGTGGATTTTCAATACCTAAGATAAGCATATGTTCTGCCATCCAACCTTCATTTTTACCTTGGAAAGATGCAATTCTA